>JABRVY010000381.1:0-2820 GCA_039961755.1 Acidobacteriota bacterium
AGAGGGGGCGCCGGCAACGGCGGCGCCCCCTCTCGCCCCCGAGCCAGCCCGGCCAGCCGAGCCGGCCGCCGCCGATGAGTCGCTTCCCCCTGGCCCGGACGGCCGTTGCGACTACCTCTTCCTGCCCATCATCGACTGGGAGTTTCGCTTTCAGCGCCCGCAGCAGCTGGCTACCGCCCTGGCCGGGCAGGGGCACCGGGTGTGGTACTGCCGCATCGGCTTTCGCCGCCGCGGCGCGGCGGTGGAGCTCACCCCCAAGGGCGACAACCTCTGGGAGGTCTCCCTGCGCGGGCCCGACCGCAACGTCTACCGGGATGCGCCGGGCCGGCAGGAGGTGGAGGAGCTGTGCGCCAGCCTGGAGGAGCTGCGCCGGCAGGGGGGTCTGGCCGCCCCCGCCCTGGTGGTGGAGCTGCCCTTCTGGTGGCCGGTGGCGCGGGAGCTGGGGCGCCGCTGGGGGGTGCCGGTGGTGTACGACTGCATGGACTACCACCCCGGCTTCTCCACCAACGACGCCGCCATGCTGGCCCTGGAGGAGGACCTCACCGCCGGGGCGGACCTGGTGGTGGTCTCCTCCGCCTGGCTGGAGGAGCAGGTGGCCCCCCGAGCCCGCCGCCTGCTGCGCATCCCCAACGGCTGCGACTGGGAGCATTTTGCCCACCTGCCGTGGCGACGGCCGGGGCATCCCCTCACGGTGGGGTACTACGGCGCCATCGCCGACTGGTTCGACGCTCCTCTGGTGGGGGAGCTGGCCCGCCTGCGCCCCGACTGGCAGTTCCTGCTGGTGGGCTCCACCTACACCTGCGACACCTCGCCCCTGGCCGGGCTGCCCAACCTGCGCCTGGTGGGGGAGCAGCCCTACGCCGAGCTGCCCCGCTGGGTGGAGCGCATGGACGTGCTGATCATCCCCTTCCGCCGTACCCCCCTCACCGAGGCCACCAACCCGGTGAAGTTCTATGAGATCATGGCCGCCGGCAAGCCGCTGGTGGCGGTACCCCTGCCCGAGCTGCTGCCGCACCCCGACCTGGTGGCCTTCGCCGAGACGGCGGCGGAGTTCGCCGCCCGCATCGAGGAGGCGACCGCCACCGAAACGGAAGAGAAGAGCCAGGCGCGCCGAACCTTTGCCCGGCAGCAGACCTGGCGGCGGCGGGTGGAGGCGCTTGCCCCGGCGGTGGCGGAAAGCTTCCCCCTGGCCTCGGTGGTGGTGGTCACCTACAACAACCTCTCCCTCACCCGGGCCTGTCTGGCATCGGTGCTCACCCGCACCGCCTGGCCCCGCTTCGAGGTAATTGTGGTGGACAACGGTTCCACCGACGGCACCCCGGCGTACCTGGAGGAGCTGGTCGCGGCCGATCCTCGGGTACAGGTCATCCTGAACGCCGACAACCGCGGCTTTGCCGCCGCCAACAACCAGGGGCTGGCCCGGGCGCGGGGGGAGTACCTGGTGCTGCTCAACAACGATACGGTGGTGGTGCGGGGGTGGCTCGATGGCCTCATCCGCCACCTGGCCGCCCACCCCGAGTGGGGCCTGGTCGGCCCGGTCAGCAACTGGATCGGCAACGAGGCGCAAATCCCGGTGGGCTACAGCACCCTGGAGGAGCTGCCCGCCTGGGCTGCCCGCCACTGCCGCCAGCACGACGGCCAGGCCTTCCCAATTCCCGTACTGGCCATGTTTTGCGTGGCCATGCGGCGGCAGGTGTTCGAGCGGGTGGGGCCGCTGGATGAGCGCTTCGGCATGGGAATGTTCGAGGACGACGACTACGCCGAGCGGGTACGGCAGGCGGGGCTGGCCGTGATGTGCGTGGAGGACGTCTTCGTCCACCACGAGGGCAAGGCCGCCTTCAAGCGCATGGACGAGGAGGCCTACCGCCGGCTGTTCGAGACCAACCGCCGGGCCTTCGAGGAGAAGTGGGGGCGCCCCTGGCAGCCCCACCGCTACCGCGGCCAGTAGTCAGGGGCCCCGCCGGCGGCGGGCGAGGAAGCGGCGGCGGTTGGCCTCCCACAGGGCGTCGAGGTCCCGCGGCGGGAGGGTGGCAAAGGCCGCCCCCTGCAGGTGGTGGACGAAGCTCTCCCGCAGGCAGGCCAGCCGCCACCCCGCCGCCCGGGCCCGCCGGCAGAAGTCGGCGTCCTCGAAGTAGCCTAGCCCGTACCCCTCGTCCAGCCCCTCGAGCTCCTCCCACACCCGCCGCCGCACCGCCACGCAGAAAAAGCCCAGCTCGCCCATGGCCAGCGGGCGCCGGGGAGTGTTGGCCTGCCCGCGGGCGAAGCCGACGAACTCCTCGAGGGTGCGGTAGGAGGCCCGCACACGCGCCCGGTTGCCGGCGGCGTTGGTGGAGGGGCCCACCAGGCCTGCCTCGGGGTGGGCGAGGAGATGCTGCACCAGCGGCACCTCCCACCCGGGGGACACCACCACGTCGTGGTTGAGGAGGGCGAGGACCTCGCCCCGCCCCGCCGCCACCCCCAGGTTGGCGGCCCCGGCAAAGCCCAGGTTGGTCTCGCTTTCGATCACGCGCACGCGGCCGTCCCCATGCGCCGTCTCGCGGGCGGCGGCGCCGGCCCCGTCGGGGGAGGCGTTGTCCACCACCAGCACCTCCAAATGCGGCCAGGCGGTCCAGCGGCGCAGCGCCTCCAGGCACAGGCGGGTGAGCCCCGGGTGGCGGTACACCACCACCACCACCGTGAGGAGGGAGAAGAGGGCCGCCGCCGCTTCGCCCAGGGGTGCGGCGGGCTGCTCCAGGAGGGCCGCTGGCCACCCCAGGGTGCGCCCCAGCCGTACGGCCGCCTCCGCGTGCCCCCGCTCCAGAGCCACCACGCACCCCACCC
>JABRVY010000382.1:0-5896 GCA_039961755.1 Acidobacteriota bacterium
CCTCCAGGCCGCTCAGCACCTCCCCCGCCCCCTTGATGTAGCAGGCGGTGCCGGTGCACACGATGCAGCGGTGCTTGCCCTTGGGCTGGAGGGAGAAGAAGTGATAGAAGGTGGCCACCCCGTACACCCGGGAGAGGGGCTGCCGCAGGCAGGCGGCCACGTACTTGAGGGCCTCGAGGTCCAGGTGGCCGAAGTTCTCCTGGACCGTGTGCAGCGTCTCGATGAGGGCGTCGCTGCGGTACCCCAGCTTGCGCATGGTGGCGTCCACCATCTTCCAGCGCGCATCCGGCGATGGTGCCGCGGGTCGTGCGTCATACCTCCCCACGCCTGTCCTCCCCCTCTCCGGCGAGGCTCGCCCTCGCCGCCATCCCAGCTCCCCACTGCTCCTGCTGGCTGTACCGCCTGCCCCCAAGCCAGCTGCCGACCCCGGCCACCAGCCTACCCCAGGGCGGCCTCCCCACCAACATAGGATCGCTGGCGCCAATTGTCAAGAGAAAGTTCGTGCTTATCACAAATAACCCGCGCCCCGCAGCTGCGGCAAGGGGTCCTCGCCCGCCGGGCTACCATAGTCGGCATGTCCGAGCTCTGGCGCCGGCTGCGAGCCGTGGCTTCCGTCCTGGGCGTGGCGCTGGTCACCCTGGTGGTGGCCGAACTGGGGATGCGTGCGGTGCACGCCCTGCGACCCAGTTTCATCTTCGCCTCCCGGGATTACCACCGCTTCCGGGGTCGCCCCCACGCCCCCAACTACCAGGACCGGCTCAATTCACGGGGCTTCAACGACCGCGAGCGAACCCTCGCCAAGGCCCCGGGCACCTATCGCATCCTCGCCATTGGCGACTCCTTCGTCTTCGCCATCGTGCCGCGGGAGTACACCTTCACCACCCTCCTGGAACGCCACCTGAACGAGGACTCTCAGGCGGCCATCGAGGTCATCAACCTGGGTATCCCGGGCACCGCTCCGCCCGAGTACGTGGAGATACTTCGCCGGGAGGGCCTCGCCTACTCCCCCGACCTGGTGCTGTGCTTCGTCTTCGTGGGCAACGACTTCATCGAGAGCGCCCGGCCCCCCACCGGGCGGCGATCCTTCGTCGTGGATCTGATCCGCTACCTCACCCGCGTTCTGCCCGCCTACCAGGGTCGCATCATTCACGGACCAGCGACCTATGACGACGACCGACCCAACTTCGATCGCCACACCTACCTGGGGCTGGAAAAGACGCGGGCAGCCATCTTCGACCGTCACCTCCCCCACTTCCGCCACCTCCTCGCCCAGACCGCGGAGCCCCTTGGCAGACTGCAGCACCTCGCCGCCGGCGCCGGGGCACCCCTGATGGTGGTGCTCATTCCCGACGAGCTGCAGGTCGACGCGGAGCTGCGACGGGAGGTGCTGGCGCTGACGCCGGCCCGAGATGACGCGGAGTTCGACTGGGATCGTCCCAACCGGGAGCTCGCCGAGCGGGTGACCGAGCTGGGCGTCCCGGTGCTGGATCTCACCGCTGCCTTTCGCGCCGCGGCCGGCCAGCAGCGCCTGTACCGCCGCAATGACTCCCACTGGAATCTCGCCGGCAACGCGCTGGCCGCCGAGCTGCTGGCGGACTGGCTCCGTGCGGAGGGCCTCTGGCCTAGAAGAGCGCGTAGATGAAGGGGGCCACCGCGGAGCCCTCGGTGAGTACAATCAGGAGGCTCAGGAGCAGCAGGAACACCACGATGGGCACCAGCCACCACTTCTTGCGTGCCTTCAGGTACTGCCACACCAGAGCGAGCGAACTTTGCCGCGCCATCGTTCCCCCTAAAACGGCTTGTCGGGACGGCTGCACGGGCCGTCCTCTTCCACTGCAACCCACCACGTCGACCGCTGCCGCTGCCGGCGCAGGGCGAGGAAGTCCTTGCCCGCCAATCGTAGCCCCAGCCCGATCGGGGTCACCAGCAACACCCAGGTGAGGGTCAGGACGACGTAGGTCATCACCGTTCCCAGCACCCGGGCCAGGCCCATCCACAGGCGCTCCACCGGCGCCAGTACCCGCGGCGCGGCCAGGGCGGCGAGGGCGAAGGCGGCGGCGGCGGCCAGCAGGTATGGACCCGCCGGTCGCGCTTTCCAGATCAGCAGCCCGCCCAGCAGCGCCAGGGCCGCGGCCATCACCAGGCCGAAGCGGCGCAGGACCTGCCGCGGAGCCGCCGCTGGCAGGCCCAGCCCCGCGATCCCTCCCGCCACCGGCCAGACGTCCCGCCGGTCGGGCTCCGGGGCAACCGCGTGACGGGGCGAGCGAGCTGCCTCAGCCATGGTCAGTCCAGCCCATAGGTCGACCGCCAGTCGCTATCACCGGTCAGCGGCGGCTGCTCGCTCTTGTGCAACAGGCAGTCTTCCAGCAGCAACGCGTCCATCTCGGTGCGCATGAAGCACAGGTAGGCGTCGGCAGGCGTGCACACGATGGGCTCGCCGCGCACGTTGAAGGAGGTGTTGACGATGACGCTGCAGCCAGTGAGTTTCCTGAACTCCTCCAGCAGTTCGCGGTAGCGCCGGTGATCGCGGTCGTTGACCGTCTGGATGCGCGCCGAGTAGTCCACGTGGGTGACGGCCGGGATGTCGGAGCGCGGCACGTTGAGCTTGGCAATGCCGAAGAGGCCTTGCTCCTCCTCGCTCATGGCCCGCCGCCGCGCCGGCTGTACGTCCGCCACCAGCAGCATGTAGGGGGACTCGCGGTCCAGCTCGAAGTACGCCCCCACGTCCTCCGCCAGCACGGCCGGCGCGAAGGGGCGAAACGACTCGCGATACTTGATCTTCAGGTTCATCACCGACTGCATCTCGGGACTGCGGGCGTCCCCCAGGATCGAACGGGCACCCAGGGCGCGGGGGCCAAACTCCATGCGCCCCGACAGCCACCCCACCACCTTGCCCTCGGCGATGAGCCGTGCCGCCGCGGCCGGCGCCCCGCCCTCCGCCAGCCGCCGGTAGGGCAGCCCACGGGAGTCCAGCCAGGCGGCAATGGTATCCGTGGAGAAGGCGGGCCCCAGATAGGAGCCCTGCTGCCGGTCCCGGCGGCCGTCGGCCCGACGAGGGTGGCCCAGCACCTGGTGCCAGACGAACAGCGCTGCCCCCAGGGCGCCCCCGGCGTCGCCCGCCGCCGGTTGAATCCAGATGTCGTCGAACGTTCTATCTCGTAATACTTTCCCGTTGGCCACGCAGTTCAGGGCGACGCCCCCCGCCAGGCACAGGTGGCGCTCCCCGGTTTCCCGCCGCACGTGGCGCGCCATGCGCCGCACCACCTCTTCGGTGACGTCCTGGAGCGAGCGGGCAAGGTCCATCTCCCGCTGGGTCAGCTCCGATTCCGGCTGGCGCGGCGGCCCGCCGAACAGGCGATGGAACTTCTCGGAGGTCATGGTCAGGCCCTGGCAGTAGTTGAAGTACGACTGGTCGAGCCAGAACGAGCCGTCATCCTTGAGGTCCATCAGCTCGGACAGGATCAGCTCCACGTAGCGGGGCTCGCCGTAGGGCGCCAGCCCCATGACCTTGTACTCCCCCGAGTTCACCTTGAACCCCGTGTAGTAGGTGAACGCCGAGTAGAGCAACCCGAGGCTGTGGGGAAAGCGCAACTCGGCGCGCAGCTCGACGCGATGGTCGCGGCCCACCCCCCACGACGCCGTCGCCCATTCCCCCACCCCATCCAGGGTGAGCACGGCGGCGCGCGCAAAGGGCGACGGGAAGAACGCCGAGGCGGCGTGCGACTGGTGGTGCTCGGGAAAGTAGACCTCCCCCGTCCACCCCAGCTCCTTCTTCAGCAGCTCCCCCATCCACAGCTTCTGCTTCAGCCACAGGGGCATCGACTTGAAGAAAGAGGTCAGACCGCGGGGGGCGAAGGCCAGGTAGGTTTCCAGCAGGCGCTCGAACTTGAGCCACGGCTTGTCGTAGAATGCCACCGCCGCCAGATCACCCACTCCGATGCCCGCCTGCCGCAGGCAGTACTCCACGGCGTGGCGCGGAAAGCGGTGGTCGTGCTTGACGCGGGTGAAGCGCTCCTCCTGGGCGGCGGCAACGATATCCCCGTCCCGCACCAGGCAGGCCGCGGAGTCGTGGTAGAAGGCCGAGATCCCCAGAACCGCTTCGCCCATCGTCGCCACCGTCCCCCCTCGCAAACGACGCATTGTACCCGCGCCCGGCGAGCAGCCGCAGGCGGTGTCCGGCGCCTGCGAGATCTCGCGAATTTGACAGGGCGCGCCCGAGCCCGCCACGCTCCGCTGGCTTTCCTGACCAGGCAAACACGGGGAAAGACACCCCAGGGCCGGGAGCACGAGAAGGAGAAGTCGGGGCCCGTCTGCTTCACTGCAAATGGAGCTTCACTCTAGCTTGCGCGGCGACAGGTGCCGGCGCCGCGGTGCACACCTTGCACCCGGCCCCCCGAGGGGAGTTGAGGGCGCGGGGCTTGCCTCCCATGAAACCATCGTGATATCATTTTCGTATCACCGGACGGAGGTGATGCCATGAGTCAGGAAAGAGAAGCCAAACCACTCTCGGGCTGGGGGATCCTCCCCATCAACCTGCTCCTCTACGGGGGCCTGATCACCGCCATCGTGTTCACCATCATCGGCCTCGAGCACCACACCCTGTCGACTCCGGTGGGGGCGCCGCTGCTCATCACTTTGTTCCTGTTGATGGTGGGGAACATCATTGGGTCGGTGGGCTTCCTGATCCTCGCCCCCAACGAGGCGGGGGTGATCGTCCTCTTCGGGCGCTACGTGGGCACCATCAAGCAGAACGGCTTCTGGTGGGTCAACCCCTTCGCCAGCAAGCGCAAGCTCTCCCTGCGCGCCCACAACCTCAACACCGACAAGCTCAAGGTCAACGATCACGCCGGCAACCCCATCGAGATTGCCGCGGTGATCGTCTGGCGGGTGCGCGACACCTTTGCCGCCTGCTTCGAGGTGGAAAACTACGCCGAGTACGTCAACCTGCAGAGCGAGTCGGCGCTCCGCCACCTGGCCTCGGCCTACCCCTACGACTCCTGGGAGGAGGAGCCGGCGCAGGTGGTGTCCCTGCGCGGCAACATCGACGAGGTGTCGGCGGCGCTGGAGCGGGAGCTGCAGGAGCGCCTGCACAAGGCCGGGGTGGAGGTGGTGGAGGCGAGGCTGTCGCATCTCGCCTACGCCCCAGAAATCGCCGGGGCGATGCTGCAGCGCCAGCAGGCCTCGGCGATCATCGCGGCGCGCCAGAAGATCGTCGAAGGGGCCGTGGGCATGGTGCAGATGGCCCTCGAGAAGCTCTCCCGCGACCGCATCGTGGAGCTCGATGACGAGCGCCGCGCGGCCATGGTGTCCAACCTCCTGGTGGTGCTGTGCGGGGAACGGGAAGCCCACCCCGTGATCAACGCCGGCACCCTGTACTGACGGGCATGCGGTGACCGACAGAAAGACCTTCCTGTTGCGCATCCCCCCCGACCTCTGGGAGGAGCTGCAGCGCTGGGCCGCGGACGAGCTGCGCTCGGTGAACTCCCAGATCGAGTACCTCCTCCGCCGGGCGGTGGCCCAGCGCCGGCGGGGGAGGGAGGGCCCTCCCCTCGACTCTCCCCGCACGACCCTGACCCCAGAGTAACGCCCTTCCATCGCCACCCCCGCCGGCGACACCGACGCCGTTCACCGGCACGGACACGGTCACGGTCGCCCACACGGACACCGACACGGACACCGGCACCGACACGGGCACGGTCACGGACACGGACACGGACACGGGCACGGCCACGGACACGGACACGGACACGGACACGGGCTCCGGGCCTGGGCGCTGGCGATGCCGCGGGGGGCGGCCCGGTTTCCTCCCGTTCGTTCTCTCGGAATGCCGATAGCCGCCGGGTCGGGCGGCGTCAAGGGCAAGCCGCCCTGCGGGCGGTCGCCTGCGGCGCCCCTT
>JABRVY010000383.1:0-2813 GCA_039961755.1 Acidobacteriota bacterium
CTCGCTCAGAAGAGGATTAAGACTTTCCGCGCGTTGTGGGGATGCGCGCCCCCCCAGTTTTAAAAAAAACCCTGCCTCGCTCAGAAGAGGATTAAGACTTCGCCCCCCCGGCCGGCGCCGTGCCGGGGGGAAAAGGTAAAAAAAACCCTGCCTCGCTCAGAAGAGGATTAAGACGGCCAAGGCCGGGCCGGGGAGGGCGTTTAGGACATAGGAAAAAAAACCCTGCCTCGCTCAGAAGAGGATTAAGACGGCGGAAGTTCCCGGTCCGGCCGGCTAGGGCCGGACCGAAAAAAAACCCTGCCTCGCTCAGAAGAGGATTAAGACCGGCCAGCTCTCTCACATACTTCCCAACTTCCGACTGAAAAAAACCCTGCCTCGCTCAGAAGAGGATTAAGACCTGCGCCGGGCAAATGGCACCTCGACCCCCGCCCAGGAAAAAAAACCCTGCCTCGCTCAGAAGAGGATTAAGACTGCACACGTAGGTGGCCATGCCACCCCCTTTCTGCGCAAAAAAAACCCTGCCTCGCTCAGAAGAGGATTAAGACGATGATGATAAAATGTAATCCCGCCGCCGCGTTCGGAAAAAAAACCCTGCCTCGCTCAGAAGAGGATTAAGACTCCCATTCCGCCCGCACGCGGGGGATAACGAGTCGAAAAAAAAACCCTGCCTCGCTCAGAAGAGGATTAAGACGCAGAGCGCCGCACTGTGATGGGCCCGCACGCATCGCAAAAAAAACCCTGCCTCGCTCAGAAGAGGATTAAGACGAGCAATCCGCCGTCGCGCGGCGCGGGCCGCGCCTTGTAAAAAAAACCCTGCCTCGCTCAGAAGAGGATTAAGACGACGGCCGGCGGGTGAGTGTGGGGGCTGTGTCGGCTAAAAAAAACCCTGCCTCGCTCAGAAGAGGATTAAGACACGCCGCGTCAAAGGCGGTTCTGTCAGCAAGACATAGTAAAAAAAACCCTGCCTCGCTCAGAAGAGGATTAAGACTCCCATTCCTCGCGCAGGCGAGGAAGTACCAACCGAACAAAAAAAAGCCCTGCCTCGCTCAGAAGAGGATTAAGACGGGGGCTGTGTCGGCTAGAGAGCCGACACAGCCTCCCAAAAAAAAACCCTGCCTCGCTCAGAAGAGGATTAAGACAGGCCTGCAGCAACCCTGGCTTTGTCCCAGTCTTCCCAAAAAAAACCCTGCCTCGCTCAGAAGAGGATTAAGACTTGCCATCTTCTCTCCCTTCCGCCGGGATTGACTGTTAAAAAAAACCCTGCCTCGCTCAGAAGAGGATTAAGACGCATCCCATTCCTCGCGCAGGCGAGGAAGTACCAACCGAAAAAAAAACCCTGCCTCGCTCAGAAGAGGATTAAGACGGCAGCCCCGCTGCTGCCCGTGCTGCATCCCATTCCTCAAAAAAAACCCTGCCTCGCTCAGAAGAGGATTAAGACGTTCTGTCAGCAAGACATAGTTCCGTGGCGAATTGCGCAAAAAAAACCCTGCCTCGCTCAGAAGAGGATTAAGACTGGCCTTCCTCCAGGCGCGGCCCCTGGAGGGCCGCGAAAAAAAAACCCTGCCTCGCTCAGAAGAGGATTAAGACGTCGGAGGCGGGGCGGAAGTTCCCGGTCCGGCCGGCAAAAAAAACCCTGCCTCGCTCAGAAGAGGATTAAGACGATGCGCGCCCCCCCGT
Organism: Acidobacteriota bacterium; assembly: GCA_039961755.1. GTDB lineage: Bacteria > Acidobacteriota > Thermoanaerobaculia > Thermoanaerobaculales > Thermoanaerobaculaceae > CALEVZ01. The sequence goes on from JABRVY010000383.1 coordinate 1,678, forward strand.
CTTCGTGGCGAGGGCGTGGCGAAAAAAAAACCTTGCCTCGCTCAGAAGAGGATTAAGACGTCGCCGGGCAGCGCGGAATGAACCCTGTCCCCATTCCAAAAAAAAACCCTGCCTCGCTCAGAAGAGGATTAAGACCACCCCTGTCGATGACGCACCACATAGTGCGATCCCCTCAAAAAAAACCCTGCCTCGCTCAGAAGAGGATTAAGACGTGGCCGACGGCGCTCTCGGCGCCGCCGGCCAAGATTGAAAAAAAACCCTGCCTCGCTCAGAAGAGGATTAAGACAATAACGACAACCCCGCCGCGATGAATCGCGGCGGGAAAAAAAACCCTGCCTCGCTCAGAAGAGGATTAAGACGGCAGGCCTGCCTGTTTTTTTTGCCCCGGGCACGACTCAAAAAAAACCCTGCCTCGCTCAGAAGAGGATTAAGACCCGGCGGGCAAACATTACCGAGACCCCCGCCCAGGCCGAAAAAAAACCCTGCCTCGCTCAGAAGAGGATTAAGACCATACCAGTACTCGCCCTCGAATTTGCCTGGCGAGCAAAAAAACCCTGCCTCGCTCAGAAGAGGATTAAGACCTTTGCGTTGGGAAGATGGTCATTTTTTTGCCAGTGCTAAAAAAAAACCCTGCCTCGCTCAGAAGAGGATTAAGACCTTTACCAAGGCGCATGGCGCGATTTTCCTTGACCTCAAAAAAAACCCTGCCTCGCTCAGAAGAGGATTAAGACTCGCGGCATGAACGCGCGAATCCTCGCGCATCAAGTTCAAAAAAAAACCCTGCCTCGCTCAGAAGAGGATTAAGACATCCCACGCCTCGCGTGACGTCGGCGGAATGACAACTGAAAAAAAACCCTGCCTCGCTCAGAAGAGGATTAAGACCCGACGCGCGGCACGAAGTGCCCCCTGAGCCCATTCAAAAAAAACCCTGCCTCGCTCAGAAGAGGATTAAGACCCCGGCCACAGTGCGGGCACTCGGTTTCGGAGCGCCGCAAAAAAAACCCTGCCTCGCTCAGAAGAGGATTAAGACGCCGGGTAGCTAGCGCGTGCTGGCAGTGCGGCGGCTGAAAAAAAACCCTGCCTCGCTCAGAAGAGGATTAAGACACCCGTGGCGAGCGCTGTTGCGGCTCAGCACC
>JABRVY010000384.1:0-2848 GCA_039961755.1 Acidobacteriota bacterium
CTGCCACCGGGGCCTTTGTCGGTGTGGGGGTGGGACTGTGATCAACGGGCGATGCCTTGCGGTGGCGACAGTGGCAGTGGTTCTGGTGGTTTCGGGGTGTGGGTCGAAGGAAAGTCCGGAGGACCGGGTGACGCGGCTGCGTCTGCAGTACGAGGTGGAGCCGGACGGGTTCCAGCCCCGGGTGACGGCGCAGGGCGCCCCCGAACTGGTGCTGTCCGTGCGGGTTGTCAACAAGGGGAAGGAAAGCCTCGATGCCCTGACTCTGCTGGTGCGGGTGAAGAGTCCTGCCGGTGAGGATCGGGAGGTGCGCCGAGTGACGCTGGACACCCGCGGCCTGCGCCCGGGAGTCAGCGCCCAGCTCTCGGGGGTGGTCACGGGTCTGGAGTTCAGGGAGGGGGACTCGCTGTTGCTGGAACGGGAGATCAACCCGCCCGTCGACCAGCGCTACCTCTACCCGGAGTATGCCGCCGGGTCGTAGTCAGCCATCGATGGGTCAGTTGCTGCTGCCCGGTTCCAGGCCGAAGCGCTCCAGGAGGATCCTCTCCAGCCGGGGGCGGATCACCAGCTCGAAGGTGGTGTGGTTGAGGGGGAACAGGCGGTGGGAGGCGGTGCGCAGCGCTTCGATGAGGCGCAGGCCAGTGCACAGCGTCAGGTCGCGGTCCTCGGCCAGGACCTGGGCGGTGATGTCCACCATCAGCCGTAACTTGCGCAAGCTGCGCTCCTCGTCGTACAGCGGGTCATGCTCGGCCATGCCGGTCTCTGCAACGGCTGGCCGGGGCAGCCCATTTCCACGGCGCTGCGCAGCGGGGGAGATGCGCCCATGAAGTCTGGCCTGCTGTCCTGCGCCATGACGGCGGCGGAGCTGGGTGGGGACGTTGTCCGCCGCTACTTCCGCCGCCTCTCGGGTGGGCAGGTCGACGAGAAGGCGGCCAACGACTGGGTGACGGCGGCCGACCGGGAGAGCGAGGAGGCGATATTCCAGTTCCTCGCCCGCGAGACGCCGGGGGTGGGGTTTCTGGCCGAGGAGCGGGGAGGCACCGTCGATGGCGGCCTCCAGTGGGTGGTTGACCCCCTGGATGGCACCCTGAACTTCGTGCGGGGGTTTCCCCACTTCGCGGTTTCGGTGGCCCTGGTGAACGGCGGGTCGGTGGAGGTGGGCGTCATCTTCGACCCTGTACGCGACGAGATGTACACCGCCCAGAGGGGGAGGGGTGCCGCCTGCAACGGCGACCCCCTGCGGGTGAGCGGCCGGGAGGCCCTGGCGGGGGCCTTCGTGACCACCGGCTTCCCCTTTCGCATCCACCGGCACCTGGATGCGTTCCTGGCGGTCTTTCGTGAGGTCTTTCCGGTCGCCGGGGGGTTGCGGCGTCCCGGCGCGGCGGCGCTCGATCTGGCCCACGTGGGCGCCGGCATTTTCGATGCTTTCTTCGAGTTTGGTCTGGCGGCGTGGGATGTGGCCGCCGGCGCCCTGATCGTGCGGGAGGCCGGCGGCGTGGTCAGTAACCTGGACGGCGGTGAAGATGTGTTGGCGAGGGGCAACATCGTCGCGGCGACGCCCTCTGTGCATCGCCAGCTGCTGTCTCTGATCCAGCGGCATTGCTGCGAGGCGACGCTGGCCCCCTGACGTTCCCCCAGGAGGACCGAGCGACCTTCAGGTGGCTGCGAGGTGGCACGGTTGAGATCGAGCTGGTTGCTTCTTGCACACCATAGCTCTCTCTGCTAGCGTAGTGTCTAGTTGGCGGACGAGGGGACATGACCGGGGAAAAGGGCCTTCGGTTCCGAGAGTCAGGTTCGAAGTCGGGATTGTTGCCGGTGCCGCGACGGCTCTTCCGCCGCGAACGGGACCTGGAGCGCTACCTGAACCTCTGGCGGCTGTTCCTGCTCGGCAGCGTGCTTGCGGTCATCGCCACGCTGCGCCTGGTGCGGGGGGTGGGCCCGACGCCAGAAAACGCCGCCCTTCCCCTCATCGTCGGGTACTTTCTGGTCGCCGCCATCCTGCACGGCACCTTGGGGTGGAAGGGCTGGCGGCCGTGGATGCCGGCCTGGGTGGTGGGGGGCGACCTCTTCTTCATCGTTGCCGTTCACGCTTCTTTTCTTGTTGTTGATCTACCCGTTGTGGCCACCAACTCCCAGATCGTGTTCCTGGGATACTTCGTGGTGGTGGCGTTGGCGGGGGTTCGCTCCGACCCCAGGTTGGCCACCTGGGTTGGTGTCACAGCGCCGGTCTCCTACGCGGCCATCGTGTTCCTGGCCTTGACCTGGCGGGGTGTGGACATGGCGCCGACCGACCCGGTGTTCGGGGCGTTTCGGTGGGAGGTGCAGGCGGTCCGGGTCGTCGTGCTGGCGGTGGTGACGCACCTGGTGACCCTGGACGTGGCGCTGGGCGATGTGGATCGCACGGCGGCGCGGATGGACCCTCTGACCGGGGTGTTCAACCGCCGTCATCTGGAGGAGTTCCTGAGCCGCCAGATCAGCCTCTCGCTTCGCCGTTCTCGGCCGCTGGCGGTCCTTCTTCTGGACCTCGATGGGTTCAAGGCCTTCAACGACCGTCACGGGCATCTGGCCGGAGATCGAGCGCTGGTGGATGCTGCCACAGGGCTGACGGGGCGGTTGCGCTCCACCGATGTGGTGGCCCGCTACGGGGGCGACGAGTTCGTTGTGGTGCTTCCCGATGCCGCGGGGGAGGAGGCACGCCGGGTGGCCTGGGATCTGGTCGAGGCGGGTCCGGAAGGCTTGCGCTTCTCCGTCGGGGTCGCCTGCCTGAGCGAGAAACACCGGACTGTCAGCGAGCTCCTGGATGCCGCCGACGACGCCCTGCTGCGAATCAAGCGAGCTGGCGGTGGGGTTG
>JABRVY010000385.1:0-2548 GCA_039961755.1 Acidobacteriota bacterium
TCGTCGGGGTGCTGGCCTCGGGGGGGGTGCTGTCCATCGGCAGCCTCGTGGGGTTCATCACCCTCTTCGGCGTGGCGGTGCGCAACGGCGTCCTGCTGGTGGGGCACTACCAGCACCTGCGGCACGCCGAGGGCCTGGATCTCCCCCAGGCGGTGCTGCGCGGCTCGCTGGAGCGCATGTCGCCGGTACTCATGACCGCCCTGACGGCGGCCCTGGCCCTCCTCCCCCTCGTGGTGGCCGGCGGCGAGGCGGGCAACGAGATTCAGGCGCCAATGGCAATGGTCATCCTGACCGGGCTGGTGTCCTCCACCTTCCTCAACCTCGTCCTGGTGCCGGTGCTCTTCTCCCGCTGGGGCGAGGGCAGGCAGGGGACCTCCGCGCCGTGAGCGACGGACCTCGGGGGCCCTCTCTCCGGGGCGCGCCGAAAGCTGCGGAGGGCCCCCCGGGCCGCTGCGCGTTTCTCTGCCGATCCAGGCGGCGGTACCATCGCAACCGTGGATGTCTTCCAGCGCCTCGCCCGTCGCCTCGACCAGTTCCCCCAGGGATTCCCCCCCACGCCGACCGGCGTGGAGTTGCGCATCCTCAGGAAGATCTTCTCCCCCGCCGACGCCGAGCTGGCGCTGGAGTTGAAGATGATTCCGGAGACGGCGGGCGCCATCGCCCGTCGCCTGCGACGTCCCGCCGCGGAGGTCCGGGCGGCCCTCGACCGCATGGCGGCCCGCGGCCAGATCTACTCCTTTCGTCAGGGGGGGGTCCAGCGCTTCATGCTGGCGCCGTTCGTGGTGGGTATCTGGGAGTTTCAGCTCCCCCACATGGACGCCGAGCTGGCGTCGCTGTTCGAGGAGTACGCCCCCACCCTGCTGGCCACCCTGGGTCAGCGGGAGCCGGCGCTGGCCCGCGTCGTCCCGGTCAATCGCGCCATCCCGGCTCGCCCGCAGGTGCTGCGCTACGAGAGCGTCGCCGACCTGATTGCCCGTGCCCGCTCCTTCCGGGTGATGGAGTGCATCTGCCGCAAGGAACAGGCGGCCCTGGGCCGACCGTGCTCCCACCCCAGTGAAACGTGCCTGTCCTTCTCGCCGGAGGAAAACGCCTACGAAGAGGGTCCCGTCTGGGGGAGGTCCATCACCCGCGAGGAGGCGCTCGCCATCCTCGCCCGGGCAGAGCAGGAAGGACTCGTCCATTGCACGTACAACCTGCAGCGGCAGAACATGTTCGTCTGCAACTGCTGCCCCTGCTGTTGCGGCTTCCTGCGGGCCTTGCGGGAGTACTCCGCCCCCCACGTGCTACTGCGTTCCAACTACGTGGCGGTGGTCGACGGGGAGCGCTGCGCCTTCTGCGGCTACTGCATCGAGTCGCGCTGCCCGGTGGACGCGATGGTGGAGCGGGATGGCGCCGTGCATGTACTCCCCGAGCGTTGCATCGGCTGCGGCGTCTGCACCGTGGACTGCCCGGCGAGCGCCGTCACCCTGGTGGCGCGGCCCCCGCAGGAGCGGACGACACCGCCCAAGGATCTGATCTCCTGGCACTTCCAGCGCGCCGTGGGACGCTTCGGGCCGCTGCGCGCCGCCCTGCAGTTCGGCGGCCTGGCGCTGGATGCCCTGCGCAGCCGCGAGCCCGCCGGCGAGCCCCTCAAGAACCGGTGAGCTGGAAGACGGCGAACAGCACCAGCCAGACCACGGTCAGGAAGTGCCAGTACATGGCGGTGTACACCACCCCGTGGGCCGGCCACGCCTCGCCCCGCCGGGCGGCGCGTAACGTCACCACCGTCAAGGGGATCAGCCCCCCAAGGACGTGGACGGCGTGGAGCGCGGTCAAGAGGTAATAGGTGAAGGCGTAAAGGTTGGCGGTTGCCGTGAAGTCGGCCGCCGCCAGCACGAACCAGCCGCGGGTCTGCGCCAGCAGGAAGGCGATGCCCAGCACCAGGGTCGAGACCAGGCCGCCCAGGAGCCCGGGGCGGCCAGGGCGGGAGCGGCTGCGGCGGGCCCACTCCATGGTCAACGTGGAGAGCACGATCAGGACCGTGCTCAGCCACAGCCCCCGGGGAAGGCTCGGGGCCCCGGGGGGCGGCCAGACTTCGGCGGCGGCCCGCACCCACAGGAGGCCCACCACCGAGGCGGCAAAGATCATCCCCAGGGAGGCCAGGAACCAGCCCATGCCAATCTTGCCGATGGCCAGCCGGGACGGGGTGGTTGCGGGGGCGGCGGACATCTCACTGACCCTTCATGGCCGGGGCGTAGTCGGGGATCATCTCCGGCCGGTACGCCGCGGTGTCCATGAGCGCGAAGAAGATGAACAGGGCGACGAAGGCCAGCGCCCCGATGAAGACGATGGCGTTGAACGGTCGGTCGTAGCGCATGTGCATGAAGTACAGCAACACCAGGGCGGCCTTCACGGTGGCGATGCCCAGGGCCACCACCAGGTTCAGCTTTCCCAGATCGACCCAGGTGGCGGCCACGGTGATTACCGTGAGCACCATGAGGGCCCCCCACACGGCCAGCAGGACGGGGGCCGGGACCACGTGCACGTGGTCCCGGCCCCCGTCCTGCTG
>JABRVY010000386.1:0-4290 GCA_039961755.1 Acidobacteriota bacterium
GCCCGCGCCACCGCCCCGGCGTGGCCGGCGATGACGGTCTGTTCGGGGGCGTTGAAGTTGGCCGCCACCGCCACCTCACCGCCGGTGGAGGCCTCGGCGCAGGCCGCCTCGACGGTCTCTCGCGGCGGACCCAGCACCGCCGCCATCGCCCCCTGTCCCACCGGCACCGCCGCCTGCATGAGCTCCCCGCGCCGCCGCACGGTGCGCACCAGATCCTCCACGCCCAGGCCGCCGGCGGCACCCACGGCGCTGTACTCCCCCAGGGAGTGGCCGGCCACCCCGTCGCAGCCAGCCCCGGCGGCGGCCAGCACGGCGTGCACGGCCAGCGACACGGTGAGAATCGCCGGCTGGGTGTTGGCGGTCAGCCGCAGTGACTCCTCCGGCCCGGCGAAGCACAGCTGCGACAGCGGCTCGCCCAGGGCCCGATCGGCGCGTTGGAACACCTCTCGCGCCGCGGGGAAACGCTCGGCGAGGTCCGCCCCCATGCCCACCACCTGGCTACCCTGCCCGGGAAAGAGAAACGCCACCCTGCCCATCATCTGCTCCCTACCAGCGCAGCAGGGCCGCCGCCCAGGTGAGACCGCCGCCGAACGCCGCCGAGAGCACCAGATCGCCGCGTTTGAGCCGCCCCTCGTCCAGGGCATCCCGCAGCGCCAGGGGAATCGACGCCGCCGAGGTATTGCCCACCTTCTCCAGGTTCACGTACACCTTCTCGGCGGGCAGCCCGAGCCGGTCCCCCACCGCGCTCAGGATGCGCTGGTTGGCCTGATGGGGAACGAACAGTGCCACGTCTTCGATGCCCACCCCGGCCTGGTCCAGTACCTCCAGACACACATCGGTGAGGGAGCGCACCGCCACCTTGAACGTCTCGTTGCCGCGCATCTTGATGAAGGGTAGCCGCTGGTCGATGTACTCCTTGACGTTGGGGGGGTACTTGGAGCCACCCCCCGGCATCTGAATGAAGTCGGCAGAGGTCCCGTCGGTGTGCCAGGCCACCCGCAGGATCCCCTCACCGGCGGGAGCCGCCTTCAGCACCGCCGCCCCGGCGCCGTCCCCGAACAGCACACAGGTGGCCCGGTCGGTGTAGTCCGCATAGCGGGACAGGGTTTCCGCGCCGATCACCATGGCGGTGGACACCTCGCCGGTGATGAAGAACTGGCGTGCGACTTTCAGGGCGTACAGGAACCCCGAGCAGGCCGCCGACAGATCGAAGCACACCGCCCGCCGCACGCCGAGCAGCGGCTGGATGAGCGCTGCGGTGGCGGGAATGGGCTGCTCGGGGGTGGCAGTGGCCACGATCAGCAGCTCCACCTCCGCGGGATCGACGCCGGCATCGGCCAGGGCGCGCTTGCCCGCCTCCACCGCCACCGTGGCCACGCTCTCGCCAGGCGACACCACGTGGCGCTCGCGCATGCCGGTGCGGGTGACGATCCACTCGTCGGTGGTCTCGATCATCGCCTCGAAGTCCTTGTTGGTCAGCACCTTTTCCGGCAAGAACGTGCCCAGGCCGGCGATCCGCGCGGTGCGCGCGTGGTTGTCGTGCATCCTCCCCCTCCTAACTGTTACCGGCGCGGCCAGCGACCAAAGAGAGCTTTTCGCCGATGTGCTCCACTACCCTGGCGGCCGCGTAGGAACGGGCGAAGCGTAGCGCATTCTTGATCGCCTTGGGGTTGGAGCGGCCGTGGCCGATCAGGCAGGCTCCCCTGACGCCCAGCAGCGGCGCCCCGCCGTACTCGGCGTAATCCACCTGGCGGCGAAAACCGGCGAACGCCCCCTTGGCCAGCAGCAACCCGGCCGAGTACACCGGCGAGCGGCGTGCCTCCCGCTTCAGGAGCGTCACCACCATTTCCCCCAGCCCCTCCGACACCTTCAGCACCACGTTACCCACGAACCCGTCGCACACCACCACATCCACCGTCCCGGCGTAGACGTCGCGCCCCTCGACGTTGCCGACGAAGTTGAGATCGAGGGAAGAGAGCAGGCGGTGGGCCTCCACGGTGACCCGATCCCCCTTGCCCTCCTCCTCGCCCACCGACAGCAACCCGATTCGCGGCGAGGGCACCTTGAGCACGGCCTGGGAGTAAAAATGCCCCATCACCGCGAACTCCATGAGGTGGTGGGGCTTGGAGTCGACGTTGGCGCCCACGTCCAGCAGCAGCGTCTGGTGGTCCACCCCGGGCACGAGGGTCGCCAGCGCCGGCCGATCCACCCCGGGGATGCAGCCCAGGGTGAGCTTGGCGGTCACCATGGCGGCGCCGGTGTTGCCGGCGGTGACGAAGGCGCAGGCCTCCCCCCGCTGCACCAGGCGCATGGCCACCGCCATGGAGGAATCCCGCTTGCTGCGCACCGGTGCGGTGGGCGCCTCGTCCATGGCCACCACCTGGGGCGCCTCGACGATCTCGATCCCTCGCACCGCGCCGCCGGCGCGCGCCAGTTCCCGGCGCAGCACCGCCTCCTGGCCCACCAGCAGCACCCGCAGGTTGAACTCGCGCACCGCCTCCACCGCACCCAGTACCGTGGAGGTGGGCGCGTGGTCCCCACCCATGGCGTCGAGGGCGACGGCGCCGGGTCTCATCGGCCGTTCAACTCCACCCTGGTGCTAGGAAACCTCTTCGACGTTCAACACTTGACGCCCCTCGTACATGCCGCAGGCGGGGCACACCCGGTGCGGCAGCTTGGGCTGGAAGCAGTGCGGACACGTGGAGGTGGCCGGCTGGGCCAGGTGATCGTGGGCCCGGCGACGGTCCCGGCGCGCCTTGGAGTGGCGATACTTCGGATTCGGCATGGGGAGACTCCTCCTAGTTCGTCGGCTGCCAGTGGGCGAGGCCTTCCCAGCGGGGATCCACCTCGGCCGGACAGCCGCAGATGTCGACGTTGAGGTTGGCGCCGCAGCGCGGGCACAGCCCGCGGCACGACGGGGAACACACCGGCTTCATGGGGAGCGCCAGCTCGATCTGTTCGGCCGCCAGTTCGGCGAGATCCAGCACCGGCTCCTGGTAAAAGCGCGAATCCAGATCGGCTCGCCCCAGCTGCGTTTCCTCCTCGCGCGGAGCCAGGGTCACGGGCAGCAGCTCCACGACCATGGACTCGTGCAGGTCGAGGGCGAACTCCTCCAGACAGCGCACGCAGCGCAACGTCACCGTCGCCTCCACCCACCCGTTGACGAAAAACCCGCGCGAGGTCTTCTCCACCCGGCCGACGATGGTGGCGGCAGACAGCGACACCACGTCCTCCCCTCCGGTGCCGGCGGGAGCAGCCACCCGCTCGGAGAACTCCAGCGGCTCGGGGTCGGCGGTGGTGAGATCGATGCGAGACACACGCCCTCCTACCACAAAGGACTTGGCAGGATAGCAGCGTGCCGGGCCGCCGTCAAACCCGTGACGCGGTGGGCGACAGCACGCGCATCGCCAGGGGGAGGCCGTCGGTCACCGCCATCACCAGCACCGCGCCGATGCCCGCCACGTTGGCGGCCAGCCACAGCACCTCGCCGGCCACCGGCAGCAGGGCGAGGAGGAGCACGACGCCCATCCCGACCCCGGCACGGGGCGCCTCGGCGCGCAGCCCGGCCGGCAACCACGGGAGCAGGCGGGCCCCCAGCCAGAAGGCGACCGCCGCCACCCCCAGCACCTTGACCGCCACCAGCGCGCCGGTGGCCGCCATCACCACGACGGCGCCAACGGCCGTGGTGCCCAGCAGCAAACCGATTCCCACCACTGCCACCCACACCAGCAGCGCCAGCCCCCCGGCGACCAGCGCCGCCAGCGGCCTGCGGGCCAGGTGCTCGGCCCCGCGGCGGGCCGGCTGGGGCGCCAGGAGGGCCATCCCCCCCACCACCATCAGCCAGGCGCCCATGTGCAGGAGATGTTTCCCCCACACCGATCGCGCCGCCCGCGCCGGATCGCCGGCCAGGGGGGCCAGCACGCCGCGGCTTCCACCTCCCACCACTCGCCCGTCCACCGTGCCAGCCACCCGCACCGTTCCCGCCACCGCCACCACGTCCCCGCGCACCGCTCCGGTCTCGGTGACCACCACATCGCCCCCCAGCACCACCACGTCCCCCTCGACGCGGCTGGCCACCGTGACCGTCGCCAGGAGCCCGACCACCGGCCCCTGGGTGGGCTCGCCGATGTGCAGGTCATGACCCAGTCGGGGTGCGGGCGCCGGTTGCAGCATGCCGGCCAGCAGGGCAACCAGGGCGACCACCCTCACCCCTGACGTTCTCCCACCCGTCGGCGCGCCAGGGCCAGCACCCCCCATCCCCCGCCCAGGGCCACCAGCACCAGCCACACC
>JABRVY010000387.1:0-10817 GCA_039961755.1 Acidobacteriota bacterium
GGGGTCGTGCGCCCGCGAGCCCGGCCACCCCGCCGCCTCCAGGCCGGCGCCGATGGCCACCGCCTTGACCGCCTGGACGGGCAGCTGGCCCAGGCGGCCATGTCCGTCCAGGCGGTCAAGGCGGTGGCCATCGGCGCCGGCCTGGAGGCGGCGGGGTGGCCGGGCTCGCGGGCGCACGACCCCATCCTCCCGGGTACGGACGGCCTGCGGCGGGGCAGCAACCACGCCGGCGGCCTCGAGGGGGGGGTCACCAACGGCGAGGAGATCGTGCTGCGCGTCTTCATGAAGCCCATCGCCACCCTGCGCGACCCCCTTCCCTCGGTGGACCTGGCCAGCGGCGAGGCCACCGTGGCCGCCTACGAGCGCTCCGACGTCACCGCGGTCCCCGCCTGCGGGGTCATCCTGGAGGCGATGGTGGCCTTCGTGCTGGCCAGGGCCGTCCTCAACAAGTTCGGCGGCGACCACCTCCGGGACACCCTGGCCGCCGTGGCGGCCTACCGGCAGCGGCTGGGGCGCCTCGGCCCGGAAGGTTTTGCCCGCTCGCCGCGTTGACGCTCACCGTGGAGAAGAGATTCACCATCAAGCGCGCCGCCAAGTATGGCTTCTGCTCGGGGGTGCGGGTGGCCGACATCAAGGTCAAGCGCTTCGCCCGGCAAGGAGGGCGAGGCGCCATCCTGGGTCAGGTGGTGCACAACGAGCGGGTGGTGGAGGAGATGGAGCGGCTCGGGGTGCGCACCGTGCAGGCCATGGAGGACGTGCACGAGCCGGTCATCGTCTTTTCCGCCCACGGCGTGCCACCGTCCTTTCACCAGCGGGCCCGCCAGCTCGGCCTCGAGATCCTGGACACCACGTGCAAGTTCGTCTACGACATCCACAAGGAGGCGCAGCGGGCGCTCGCCGAGGGAGCACACCTGGTGTTCATCGGCGAGCCGAGGCACCGGGAGGTCATTGGCTACACCCATGATCTGGACCCGGGCACCTACCACATCGTTTCTACCCTCGAGCAGGCCCGCCAGGTGGACTGGTCCGCCTACCCCGCCATCCGGGTGCTGTATCAGACCACCCTCAACGCGGAAGAGTACGAGGAGGTGGTGCGCCACATCGAGGCGGTGCAGCCCAACACCCGCCGCGCCGACACCATCTGTTACGCCACCAAGGAAAACCAGGACGCGGCGCGGGAGCTGGCACGCGATCCCGAGGTGCAGCTCATTCTCGTGGTGGGCGGCAAGCACTCCGCCAACACCCGCCACCTGTGGGAAATCTGCAGCGCCGAAAAACCGTCGTATCTCATTCAGGGCGCAGATGATATCGATGCTTCCTGGGTTGCCGACACTACCTGCGTGGGGCTCACCGCCGGTGCCTCCACCCCCGATTACGTCCTCGAAGAGGTGGAGCAGCGGCTCGTGCAGCTGGCGTCGCGGCGAGGAGAACTCCAGGGTTCGTAGCGCCGGGGGATGCCGCCGCCCCTCCGAAGCATCACCTTTCCTGTACCTTTTCTGGCGTAGCTGCGTTCGCCAAGGCAACGATGGACTCCACCGGAGGCCGACCCCTTCCCTCTTGACCCGATCATTTGCTATCGTACTGCCGCGCCTGGACGACCGGGTCTGGATGGGAGACACCGTGGCCGCTACGCCCCTTGCCTTCCCCGCATACGGAGGCGTTCCCCTCAACGACGCCTCCGGGGTCATCCGGCGAGGCGCTCTCCTCCCTCAACTGTGGCCTGCTTCCTCGCGGCAGGAAAGCGGATCGCCCGCCCCCCGCGCTCACCGCCGCCCCCTTCACCGGGCCGGGGAGGGCTCGGCAGTGGCTCGCGGCCGGGGGGCTCACGCTGCCTCCCGACTGGCCCTCAGTCGAAGAAGGCTTGTGAATGAGAGCACAATCGCGCTATGGCGGGAAGACAGAACTCCCCTTGGCTTCCCCACCGCGGGACACCAGAGAGTGATTCGCGCGGGTCTGGCTGCGCTGTTCGACCACACACCGCCCGCCGGGCCACCGCGGCATCGACGCCCATCGAGAGCCCCCGCTGGCTCTCACAGGTAGAGGGAGGTACCGGGTGACCGAGCAGATCCGGGTCCTGGTGGTGGATGACGAGGAGGTTTTCCGGGACACCCTCGTCAAGGTCCTCACCGCGCGCGGGATGCAGGTGGTCGGAGTGCCCGATGGAGAGGCCGCGCTCGCCTTTCTGGCTGCCCACAGGGTGGATGTGGTCGTGCTCGACCTCAAGATGCCGGGGCTGGATGGCCTGGAGGTGCTGCGCCGCATCGGTCAGCTCTCCCCGCGGCCCCGGGTGGTCATGCTGACCGGCCACGGCAGCGTGCAGGCCGGGTTGGAAGCGGTGCGCGAGCTGGCCAGGGACTTCCTCTTGAAGCCCGTGCCGGCGGATGTGCTGGCACAGGTGATCCGGGCCGCCGCAGAGGCTGGGGATGAGTGAAGGCAGCGTGAGTCAACGCGCCCACCCCACTGACTACCGGGCCATGCTGGTCTCTCTGGTGCGCCGGGTGCTGCTGGTGTCGGTGCTGCCGCTGATCGTGATCGCGGTCGCCAACTTCATCCTTTTCTACTCCCTCAACCGCAGCATCGTACTGGAGCAGCAGGCCAATCTGCTGCGCTATCACAAGGAATCCATCGAGGCCTTTCTCGCCAACCTCACCGCCGAGGTGACCGCTCTCGCCCACCAGTACCCGCGGGAGGAACTGGTCAACGGGCACCTGGAACGCCTGTTCGAAGTCCTGCAGCAGAGCGCCAAGGTGATCACCGATATCGGCGTCATCGACGCCGATGGGCAGCACCTCAAATACGTCGGTCCCTTCGACCTGGCCGGCCGTAACTACAGAGAAGCTGAGTGGTTTACCGAAGTGGTGGAGCGCGGCTACTACATCTCCGACGTCTTCACCGGCTTTCGCGGGGTGCCCCACTTCATCATCGCCGTCAAGCGCAGTGAGGGAGATTCCTTCTGGATCCTGCGCATCACCGTCAACACCGACTACTTCTCCCGCCTGGTGGACGCCGCCCACGTGGGGCGCACCGGCGAGACCTTCATCGTCAACCGCGAGGGGAGGTTTCAAACCAAGACCCGCTTCGGTGACCGCCTCCTGGAGCCCTCTGGCTTCCCCGACCTCACCTACCACGACGGCATCAAGGTGCGGACCCTGCGCATGGGCGGGGTGGGCTACATCTGCACCACGACGTGGCTGTCCAGCCCCCGCTGGCTGCTCATCTTCCGCCAGCAGGTGCGGGACGTCTTCGCCCCCCTGCGCAACGCCGTGGTGGTGGGGATCCTGATGTCGGCGGCCGGGGTGCTGGGGGCAGGGGTGCTGGCCTTCCTCTTCGCCCACCGCCAGGTGCAGGCCCTCAAACGGGCCGACGCCGAAAACGAGGCCCTCACCCAGCGACTGGTGGCCACCGGCAAGACCGCCGCGGTGGGGGAGATGTCCGCCGGCCTGGCGCACGAGATCAATAACCCCCTGGCCACCATCGACACCCTTCAGACCTGGATCCGGGATCTGGCCGGGTCGAGCCCGATCAGCGAGGAGGATCGCCTGGAAATCCTGGACGCCGCCACCAAGATTGGCGACCAGGTGGCGCGCTGCAAGACCATCACCCAGGGCCTGCTGAAGTTCGCCCGGCGGGTCGACTCCTCACCCCAGCCGGTGCTGCTGTCCCCCATGCTGGAGGAGATGGTGACGGTGATGCGCACCCGCGCGCGCATCGAGGGGGTGGCGCTCGACACCGACCTGTCTGATGTTCCCGCGGTTCGCGGGGCGCCCGCCCATCTGCAGCAGATCTTCATGAACCTCATCAACAACGCCCTCGACGCCACCGCCGGCCGGGGCGACGGGCGGGTGGTGGTGCGCACCCGCGCCACCGACCGCGCGGTGCGGGTGGACATCGAGGACAACGGGCCCGGCATCCCCCAGGAGCTGCTCTCTTCGATCTTTCTCCCCTTCTACACCACCAAGCCGGTGGGCAAGGGCACCGGCCTGGGGCTGGCCATCTGCTACGGCCTGGTGCAGGAGCTGGGGGGCAGCATCGAGGTGAGCAGCCAGCCGGGCAAGGGCGCCACCTTCACGGTGACGCTCCCCCGCGTGGTGCAGGAGAGGGCATGAGCATCCGGGTCCTCCTGGTGGACGACGAGGTGTCGTTTTCCCAGACCCTCGCCAAGATACTGTCGCGACGAGGCTTCATCGTGGCCACGGCGGGGTCGGGGGAAGAAGCTCTGGTCGCCCTTGCCCGCGAGCCCTGGGACGTCGTGCTGCTGGACGTGAAGATGCCGGATCGCGACGGCCTCTCCGTGCTGGGCGACATCCGCGCCATGCCCGACCCCCCCGAGGTGATCATGCTCACCGGTCATCTGTCGCGCAGCGAGGAAGAAGCGGGCTTGAGCGGCGGCGCCTTCGCCTACCTGCTCAAGCCCCACCCCATCCCCGACCTGGAAAGCCGCATCAGAGATGCGGCGCAGTCGGTCCGGCACCGCCGCGAGAAAACTGAAAATTCGCTAGCCAGAAAGGGAGGAGAGCTATGACCGCACCCGGCGAAGGCAGCAAGGCCTCCGCGTACGACCGGTACATCGACTACAAGAGGTTCGCCATTGCGGTGGCGGCCTTCCTTCTCATCGCCGCCATCCCCACCCCCAGATCCATGGTGGATGTGGCGGTGGAGTACACCTACGGTGAGAAGTACGTCCTCGACTTCTTCACCCGCGAGCTGTTCGGCACCCCCGCCAACGAGGCCGAGCAGTGGCAGGTGTACAGCGCCCGCGCCCTGGAAGGGCTGATGCGCCAGGGGACGCTGCAAAAGGAGGCGGTCCTCAAACGAGACGCCAAGCAGCTGGAAGGACTGGGGGCCAAGGGTCCCAAGGCCTTCTACGAACGCTATCGCCAGCTGGTGGAAGGGATGGACGAGGCCGCCTTCAACGACCTCATGGGGCGCGCCAAGGAGCTGCGGTTTTCGACCCTGACCTATGACACCCTCAAGCCAGAGGAGAAGGCCAAGGTGGACACCGCCGCCCGCCAGCTCAAGATCTGCGTGGCGATGATCGCCTTCGTGGTGATCTGCTTCATCACCGAGGCGATGCCGCTGCCCGGGGTGGCGTTTTGCGTGGGGTTGATCTGCGTCTTCTCGGGCATGGTGACGCGCAAGGACGCCCCCGCCTGGATGTGGACCGACGCCACCTGGTTCATCATGGGCAGCCTCATGTTCGCCGCCGCCTTCGTCAAGACCGGGGTAGACAAACGCATCTGCCTGGCGTTGTTCCGGGTGCTGGCCAAACCCAACATCCGCTGGGTGACGTTGATCCTGGTGCTGGTGATGGCGCCCGCCGCCACCTTCATCTCCGATCACGCCCTGGCCGCCATGTTCCTGCCCATCGGCATCATCCTCTACTCCAACTCCCTCACCGCCCAGATCCCCAAGGATTCGGAGCTGGCCAAGATGCTGATGATCACCATCTGCATGGCGCCCAACATCGGCGGTTTCGGGGCGCCCTCGGGGGGTGCCCGCAACGTGATCATGATCAACTACATGGAGGACATGTTCGGCTACTCGATCTCCTATGGGCAGTGGGTGCTCTATGGCATGCCCTTCGTGATCATCATGATGCCGGTCCTCTGGCTGCTGCTCAACCGGCGCTTCAAGCCGCAGATCAAAGATCTCACCCCGGCCATGGAGTCCCTCAAGAAGGACATCGCCCGCATGGGCAAGTGGAACCGCGCCCAGATCACGGCGGTGATCATCTTCCTGGCAATGTTCGTGGGGTGGTTGACCGAGGACAACATCTTGAAGGATCTGCTCGGCTTCCGACTGGGCATCGGGGTGCTGGCGCTGGCCGGCGCGGTGGCGTACCTGCTGTTCGGCATCGTCAACTGGCGGGACTACCAGGAGAAGGTGGACTGGGGGGTGGTCTGGCTGTACGCCGGAGCAATGATCTTCGGGCGGGTGCTGGACCAGAGTGGGGCCGCCTACTGGCTCGCTCGCTCCCTCACCGACCTTCTGGCCAGCATCGGCCTGACCTCCATGTACGCCCTGCTGGCCTCGGGGGGCTTCGTCACCGCCTTCATGACCCAGCTGATGGCGGACGGGCCGGCGGCCGCCGCGGTCGGCCCGATCACCCTCAACATCGCCGGCGTGGTGGGCTCCGGCACCACCATGATCCCCTTCATGACCCTCGTCACCGCCGCGGCCTCGTCGTTCGCCTACCTGCTGATCATCGGCACGCCCCCCAACGCCATCGTCTACGCCTCCGGCTACCTGGAGGCCAAGGACTTCCTGCGGGTGGGTATCCCCTGCCTGGTCATAGCCTTCATCGTGCTCATGCTGATGGCCGCCTTCTACTGGCCCCTGCTCGGTTTCCCCGGCTTGCAACCCATGTAAGATGAGGGAGGACGACACGACCATGACGACCAACACACCTTCTGTTCGCGTCCTCCTCGTCGATGACGAGGACGTATTCCGGCAAAGCACCGCCAAGCTCCTGGCCCGGCGCGGGTTCCTCGTGGAGGAGGCGGCCAGCGGCCAGCAGGCCCTGGCCAGCCTGCAGCGCTCGATCCCCGACGCGGTGGTGCTGGATCTGCGCATGCCGGGCATGGACGGCATTGCCACGCTGCAGCAGATCCGCGCCATCGCCCCCGAGCTGCCGGTGATCATCCTCTCGGGCCACGGCCAGTACGACGACGCCGTGGCCTCCATCAAGCTGGCGGTCGTGGATTTCCTGCAGAAGCCGGTGGACATCGAGCTGCTGGCGGCACGCATCCACCACGCCCACGAGCACGGTCAGCGAGTGGTGCTGCGCGAGCGCACCATCGCCGAGCTGATGGTGCCCCCCGACAGCTACCGCCGCCTGTACGTGGACCAGCCGGTGGCCGACGCGGTGGAGGCGCTCAAGGACACCTTCTTCGCCCCCCGGGAGCACTCCGACGCCACCCAGGAGCGGCTACGCTCGGTGCTGGTCTTCGACCGCTCCGACCGCTTCGTCGGCATCCTGCGCTTCCCGGACCTCTTGAAGCTGGTGCTGCCACCGTTCTTCACCAACCTGCCCTACACCTCCTACTACACCGGGATGTTCCTGGCCCAGTGCAAGCTGATGGGCAATCGCAAGATCGCCGACCTGCTGGAGGAGCCGGTGAGCGTCGCCGAGGATGCGCCGTTGATCGAGGCGGTGCACCTCATGGTGATCCACCACCTCATCAACTTGCCGGTCATGCGGAGTGGCCACCTGGTGGGGATCATCCGCGAGAAGGACATCATTCTGGAGATCGCCAGCCGGATGGGGAGTTGACGCACGGGGCGGCTCGTACCCCTTTCCAGCGGCGTGACATTCCGGATCGGTTGCGCTAGGCTGCGCGCCCTGGAAAGGACAGGGAGAACCAGCCATGGATGAGCCAAGGAGCACCAACATCACAGCATCAGAGTCCACGGTCACTCGTGCCCAGCGGGAAGCGCTCATGGGCCACCGCGGGGTCACCGTGTGGTTCACCGGCCTCTCGGCCTCGGGCAAGACCACCGTGGCCGCGCTGGTGGATGCCACTCTCACCGCTCGCGGCGTTCACTGCGCGGTCCTGGACGGGGACAACATCAGGCACGGCCTGAACCGCGACCTGGGGTTTTCCCCCGCCGACCGGGCGGAGAACATCCGCCGCATCGGTGAGGTCGCCAAGCTGTTCACCCAGGCGGGGCTCGTCACCCTGGTGGCGTTCATCTCGCCGTACCGCAAGGATCGGGACGCCGCCCGGGCCATGCAGAACAAGGGGGACTTCGTGGAGGTCTACCTGGACTCCCCGGTGGAGGTGTGCGAGGCGCGCGACCCCCGCGGCCTGTACCGCAAGGCCAGAGCCGGCGAGATTCCCGAGTTCACCGGTGTTTCCGCCCCCTACGAGGCGCCCCTGAAACCCGAGCTGGTGCTCTACACCGCCAGCGAAACCCCGGAGGAGAGCGCCCAGCGGGTGGTGGCGTACCTGGAAAAGCACGGGTATCTCAGTGCCCCGTAGCCGACCGGCGCACGCCGTCGGCCCCGCGCCTGGCCCGGGGCCTGCCGAATCTTGAGGCGCGGCGCAGCTTGATGTATAGTCTCTCCTCCCGGCATGGCCGGGAGGCCGTGGAGGGTCTGATGAAACAGGGCATTCACCCCGCCTACCACACGGTAGAGGTGCGGTGCGCATGCGGCAACACCTTCACCACTCGTTCCACCAAGAAAGAGATCCGGCTGGACATTTGCTCGGCCTGTCACCCGCTGTTTACCGGCAAGCAGAAGCTGGTGGACTCGGCCGGCATGGTGGAGCGCTTCCAGCGGCGTTACGGCAAGCGCGACGGCAACTAGCGGCGCCGGGACCAGCACCTCAACGCCGGGGGAAGTACCCCCGGCGTTTCGCCGTTTCCGGCAGGGAAGGTCACCATGACAGGGATGCTGGATCGACTGGATGAGGTCACCCGCCGCTTTGCCGAGCTGCGGGAGGAGCAGGCGCAACCCCACGTGCTCGCCGACCCGCGCCGGCTGGCCGAGGTGTCGCGCCGGCTCGCCGACCTGGAGCCGGTGGTGCAGGCCTATCAGGCGTACCGCCGGCTGCAGGAGGAGGAGCTGGGCGCCCGGCAGGTGCTGGCCGAAGAGACCGATCCGGAGCTGCGCGAGCTGGCCGAGGAGGAGCTCAAGCGACTCAAGGACGCCCTCGCCGCTCAGGAGGACCAGCTCAAGATCCTCCTCCTGCCCCGCGACCCCAACGACGCTCGCAACGTCGTGCTGGAAATCCGCGCCGGCACCGGCGGCGAGGAAGCGGCGCTGTTCGCCGCTGACTTGCTGCGCATGTACACCCGCCACGCCGAGTTGAAACGCTGGCGGGTGTCCATCACCGACCTCTCCGAGGCCGGCATGGGCGGCATCAAGGAGGCAGTGGCCATCATCGAGGGGCAGGGGGTGTACTCCCGACTCAAGTTCGAGTCGGGGGTCCATCGGGTGCAGCGCGTGCCGGCCACCGAAGCCTCCGGCCGCATCCACACCTCCGCCGCCACGGTGGCCGTCCTGCCCGAGGCAGAAGAAGTGGAAATCGAAGTACACGAAAAGGATCTCCGTATCGACCGGTTCTGCTCCTCGGGCCCAGGCGGCCAGTCGGTGAACACCACCTACTCGGCCATCCGCATCACCCACCTGCCCTCCGGCATCGTCGTGCAGTGCCAGGACGAGCGCTCCCAGCAGCAGAACCGCCTGAAGGCGATGCGCATCTTGAAGGCGCGCCTGTATGAGATCGCCCAGGAGGAGCAACAGGCCCAGATGGCCGCTGATCGCCGCGCCATGGTGCGCAGCGGCGACCGCTCGGAAAAGATCCGCACCTACAACTTCCCCCAGTCGCGCATCACCGATCATCGCGTCGGGTTGACCATCCATCGGCTGCAGGAGGTCCTGGATGGCAACCTGGATCTCCTCCTGGATCCGTTGATCGCCCAGCTCCAGGCCGCCCGGCTGGAGAGAGAACTCGCCACCGCCTCATGACCCTGGGCGCGCGGCTGGCGCGGACGCGCCTGGTCGGCGAGATCCGCTTCGCCCTTCTGGGCGGGCTGGCCGGCATCGCCGCCGGGCTGGCGGCGGGGACGCTGGCGGCGATCACCGCCCCGCGCCCCGTGGAGGTGGACCCCTGGGTGGCGTTCGTGGCGACCACCGCCAGAGGGGTCGGCCTGGGGTGGTGGGGCGGTCTGCTGTGGAGCATTGCCCTGGCGGTCGTCGCTCGCCGCGGCTCCCCGCCGCCACCAGTGGCGGTGCTGGGGCGGGCGGCGTGGGTGACGGCGGCGGCCGTGGTGCTGGGTGCCCTGGCCGCGTACCTCTTCGGCCACCCCCCGGGGCGAGGAGTCCTCGGCGGGGTGATCATTGGCAGCCTGGCTGCCCGCTTCCTCCTCGCCCGGGCCGGTAACGGCCCCCAGCCATGACCATCGATGACCTGCTGCGCTGGGCGGTGCCGCGGCTGGGCGCCCCCCGGGAGGGGCTCCCCGACCCCGCCCGGGAGGCCCGCTGGCTGCTGTCCCGCGCCATGGGGGTGGGCGAGGCGTGGCTGCTGGGGCATCGCGAGGAGCCGCCAGGGGCAGCCGTCGAGGCCACCTTTCGCGCCTGGGTGGAGCGCCGGCGAAGGGGCGAGCCCGCCCACCACCTGATCGGCAGCTGTCCCTTCTGGGGGCGGGAGTTCGTGGTCTCGCCGGCGGTGCTCATCCCCCGCCCCGAGACCGAGCTCCTGGTGGCCACAGCCCTCACCCTGGCGTTGCCGCCCGCGCCCCGGGTGCTGGACGTGGGCACCGGCTCGGGGTGCCTGGCCGTCACCATCGCGGCCGAGTGGCCGCGGGCGGTGGTGGTGGCCAGCGACCTCTCCCTCCCGGCGCTCGCGGTGGCCCGGGCCAACATCCGCCGCCACGGCGTCGAGGTACGGCTGCTGGCCGGCGATTTGACGGCAGCCCTGGCGGGACCCTTCGACCTGGTCGTCGCCAACCTCCCCTACATCCCGGAGGGCGACCTCCCGAACCTCCCCCCGGAGGTGCGCGACCGCGAGCCTCGCCTGGCCCTGGCCGGCGGGGCGGACGGCGCCGATCTCCTGCGCCGTCTCGTGGCCGAGCTGCCCCGGGTGCTGGGGCGTGAAGGGCACGCCCTGCTGGAGATCGGGCCCGGACAGGCGGAGCTCCTAGCCCCCCACTGGAGCGGCGCCGGCCTGGCGCGGGCGGCGCTGCACCCCGACGCCACCGGCATCCCCCGCCTCCTGCACCTGCGCCGCACCGGGAGATAGGCTCGAAAACCGGGGGGGACGGCCCGCCCCACCCCTGGCTACCGGCCGGGGCGCGACGCCAGCTACCCC
>JABRVY010000388.1:0-1076 GCA_039961755.1 Acidobacteriota bacterium
CTCAGAATCCAGAGGACTCTGTGGGGTGAGGTTCTACTATGGACAAGGTAACGCACCGTGTGGAGACATTCAAGGACCTGGTGTGGTGGTTGTTGCGGGAGACGGTGCAGGAGATGACTGAGCGGCTGGCGCAGGTGCTGGCAGGGCTGGACGAGGAGTTGCACAAAGACCCCGAGGAGCGGAAACAGCGCAAGGGCTGGGAGTCGATCGGCAAACGGGAGCGCAGCATCCAGAGCGTGTTTGGACTGGAGGTCGGCTTTGCGCGGCGTGGGTACCGGCGGGTGCGGCCGGATGGGCAGGTGGAGTACCGCTGGCCGCTGGATGAGCTACTGGGGCTGGCACCGGAGGAGCGGTTCTGCCCGCTGGTGCAGCAGATGGCAGTGGGGCTGGCGGCACAAAGCTCGTTCCGGGAGGCAGCGGCATTCTTGCAGGAGTATCTGCAAGTGCCGGTGAGCCACCAACAGGTACACCGGTGGGTGCAGGCAGCGGGAGCAAGGCGGGAAGCCGAAGAACGGGAGCGCGTGGCGGCGGTATTCGAGCGGGGCGAGGTACCGGCAAGCGAGGGGCAGGGCGCCGCAGTGGTGGTATTCGAGGGAGACGGGATGAACGTACACCTGCAGCGTGAGCAGGCCAAACGGGCGGAGTTGAAGCTGGGTGTGATGCACGAGGGCTGGGTGGCGGAGAGCCCGGCGAAAAGGCGGTTCCGCCTGGCCAAGAAGGTAGCGTGGGCGGGGTTTCTACCGGCCGAGGACTTTTGGCAGCGGGGTGTGCTACGGTTTCACGAGCGCTACGACGTCGGGAAAGTGGGCCGGGTGGTGGTCAACGGCGACGGTGCGGACTGGGTGAAGGCGGCACGGGCGCACTTCGATGGCGCCGAGGTGTACCTGGACCCGTACCACCGGAACGAGGCGCTGCGGCGCGGGCTGGGCTTTGCGCCGGGATTGCTGGAGCGTGCGCAGGCGGCGATTATCGAGGGGAACCTGGGCACCTTGCGCCAGGTGTTGGTCGAGGCGCTGGCCCAGGCGCCGGGCGATGAGCATGTGCAACGGGTCAGGGACTTACGGCGGTATCTGGGG
>JABRVY010000389.1:0-1934 GCA_039961755.1 Acidobacteriota bacterium
CGGCGGTGCCCAGGGGCCGCGCCCTCCGCGCATACCACGCCGCCACCCCCACCCCCAGCGCAGCGGCGGGCAGCATGATGAACTTGGCCTGCACCGCCAGTCCCCAGAAAAGGCCCGCCAGCAGCGGCCGGCCCCTCCCGAGGGCCCAGCAGCCCCACAGGAAGGAGGCCGCCGCCGGGATCTCCCCCAGCACGGCGCTGGGATGGAACCCGAACCAGAACGTACAGAAAATGGCCGCGGCGGAAAGAAAACCCAAGAGACGGTGTTCCCCTTTGGGCGTGAGTAGCCAGATGGCCGCCATCCCCAGCAGCCAGAAGCCCCACATCATCCCGCGAAGGGCCTGGATGTTGCGGTCCGTCATAGCGTAGGCAGCGGCCAGCGGCGCGAGCACCGCCGGTCCGGTGGTCACGCGGGGGTCAAAGGGCCACTCGGGGGGGGCCTGCTGTAAGTCTTGGGCGAGCTGCCCCCAGTTGCGGGGGCTGGACCAGGCCGCGTCGAAGCGGTGGTTGCCGTAGGAGGCGTACACCCCGGTGCGGGCCAGGGTGTCCACCACCTCTAGGTTGTAGCCTTCATCGACGGAGAGCAGCGCCTGGAAGGATTGTCCCAAGAGGGCGCCGAAAGCCGCACAGAAGGCTACCCCGATGCCGAAGGTCGCGAAACGTTTCCAGCGCCCGCCCATGACTGTGTGTTCCTCCCAACAGTGCATGCCGCTGCCCGCCGCTAGACCCAGGGGTATCGTAACAAAGGCGATCCCACCCAGCCAGCGACCGGGCCGCCCCGCCTGCCGCCGAGGCGGTCCCACCCCGTTTCCGCGCCGACCGCCGGCGTAAGACCGCATACACGGCCCTCCCCAACGTCCACAGCCGCTCGGACGAAACCGCGCGGCACGGTGCACCACTGGCTGCGAGCCCAGGTAAGACGCCGGGCCGCGGCGGCAGGGCTATACTCCCCCCGTGGCGGCACGCCCACCCACCCTGGTGCGCATCGCCGGCCGGCGGGTTCCCTTGCGTGAGGAGGTGCGCGAGCTGGCCGCCCGCCGGGAGCTGCTCGTCAACCTGGTTCGGCGCGACCTCACGGTGCGCTACAAGCGCTCGCTCCTGGGCTTCTTGTGGACCTTCCTGAATCCCCTGATCTTCATGGTCATCCTCACCGTCGTCTTCGGCACCCTGTTCGCCGGCAACGCCGGGCGCTTCCCCGCCTACATCCTGCCCGCCTACCTGGTGCTGCAGTTCTTCCTGCAGACCACCACTACCGCCATGACCTCCATGGCCTGGAACGGGCCGATCCTGCGGCGGGTGTACGTCCCCCCCAGCCTCTTCCCCCTCTCGGTGGTGGTGTCGGGGTTCGTGAACCTGGGCCTCTCGTACCTGCCCTTGGGCCTGGTGATGGCCCTCACGGGGGCCCCCTTCTCCTGGGCCCTGGTAACAGTGCTGCCGTCCTCGCTGCTGCTCTTCCTGTTCGTGTTGGGGTGCTCCTGGGCCCTGGCGGCCGTGGCGGTGTACTTCGACGACGTGCGGCTCATGTACCAGGCGGGCAGCTACATCTTCATGTTTCTCACCCCCATCTTTTACCCCCTGGAGATCGTCCCCGAGCGCTTTCGGCCCCTGATTTACGCCAACCCCCTCTATCACTTCTCGGAGCTCATCCGCACCCCGGTGTTCCACGGTCAGCTGCCCTCATGGCACCACGTTGCCGTCGCCGCCGCCTGGGCGGCCGGGTCACTGCTGCTGGGGTGGCTGGTCATCCGCCACCTCTCCCCCGGTTTTTTCCGCCATCTCTAGCGCCATGCACGTCCTCACTCTCTCCAGCGTGTCCGTGCACTTCCCGCCCCGGCGGGAGGTGCAGCGCAGCCTCAAGGAGCTGCTCATCCGCGGCCTGGGGCAGCGAACCCAGCAAGAGGACGTGTTCTGGGCCCTGCGGGAGGTTGACCTGGC
>JABRVY010000390.1:0-6412 GCA_039961755.1 Acidobacteriota bacterium
GGGCCTGGCCGGGGCAGCGGTGGGGGCGCTGGTGCTGGTGGGCGGGTCGTTGTTCACCCGCCGACAGGTGCCCGGGAAGGGTCCCGAACCCTGAGCGATCAGCTCGATTTCCCCTGGTTGATCCGGCAGCTGGAGGGGGTGCGCGCCTCCGTCCGCCCCACCACGCTGGCCGAGGTGGAGCGTCAGCGCGATCCTTTCCGGCTGCTGGTGGCCTGCGTCATCTCACTGCGCACCAAGGATGCAGTGACGGCGGCGGCCAGCGCCCGGCTGTTCGCCGTCGCCGACACCCCCGCCGCCCTGGCGCAGCTGGAGGAGGATCGCATTGCCCGGCACATCTTCCCGGCCGGCTTCTACCGCACCAAGGCACGGCAGCTCAGGGCCATCGCCCGGCGGCTGGTGGCCGACCACGGCGGGGCGGTGCCCCCCCGTCGGGAGGACCTGCTGGCCCTGCCCGGGGTCGGCCGCAAGACCGCCAACCTGGTGCTCGGCCTGGGCTTCGGCATCCCGGCCATCTGCGTGGATACCCACGTGCACCGCATCAGCAACCGCCTGGGGCTGGTGGCCACCTCCACCCCCGAAGCCACCGAGAAAGCCCTCGAAGGCGTCCTGCCCCGGAAGTTCTGGATCGACATCAACGACCTGCTGGTCACCTTCGGGCAGCACATCTGTCACCCCACCTCCCCCCGCTGCTCCCTCTGCCCGCTGGCCCGGCGCTGCCCGCGCCTCGGCGTCAGCCGCAGCCGCTAGAACCGGCGAGGGCCTGCCGGCAGAGGCAACGCTCCGAGGAAGAGAAAAACGCTAAAAAGGCTATACCAGGTACCCGCGGAAACGTTTGAGGGTGATCAGGAGGGAGCGGCAGCCGCGGGACGGGGCGCTCCACTGCAGCAGGATGGGGCTCTGGTAGGTGCCCCGCACCACCGCCGGGGCGTCACCAGCCCCCAGGACCGCCAGGCTGACGGCCCGCTTCAGGCGCAGCAGGCGGGCGGCGGGAAGGGCCATGGCCCGGGCCAGCAGGCGCTCCACCAGGGAGTCCGACAGCCCGAAGGCGTCGATCACCCCCTTGACCACCTGCACCACGTCGTAGCGGGCGTACCCCAGGGTCTTGGCGGGGATGGCCGCCGGGTCGGCCAGCATGCGCTTGCCCTGGCGCAGCAGGAACTTCAACGGGTCGCGCAGCACCTCGGCCAGGTCGTGGCGCATGAGCAGGGTCTCGTACTCGTTGACGGTCACCGCCGCGTCCTGCTCCCCGTCCCCCAGGGCGATGTCCACCCGCCCGTGGGTGACCCCCTCCCGGCGGACCAGCTCGTCGATACGCCCCAGCAGGCCCACCGCCGGGTCGGCCAGGTTCACCGAGTCGATGGGGTGGCGGGAGACAGGCACTTCCCAGCGCTCCCGGTGCACCACCTCCTCGCTGCCGTACCCCACCACGAGGGTGTGGCGAATGCGGGGGACCCCGCCACTCACGCCATCCAGATCAATGAGGTGGACCGGCTGCCCGGCGCGGTTGGCATAGGTGACGCAGCTGCGCAGCCCGGCGCCGATGAACGCGAGGTGGGAGTCGGCGTTGCGCGGCTCCACCCGGCGCTGCTCGGGCGAGAGCTCCTGGCGCAACTCCAGGCGGTCGTGCTGGTAGTCGGCGCCCTCGGGAAACAGCCCCCGGTAGGTGCGAAAGAAGGCGTCCACCCGCTCCTGCCGGCGGGCCAGCCGGTTGGCCACCCCCTGCTCCAGGAACCCGGCCGTGGTGTGGCGGGAGCAGTACAGGACCCGGGGGAACGGCGCCAGGGCATCGTCGGTCTCGGCACGCACCCGGGCGGTGATGTCAATGGCGTCGAAGCGGGCCCGCGGGGTCACGCGCAGCGTCAGCGCCACCGGGGAACCCCGACCTGCCGCCACCGCCGGCGCCGCCGCGCACGCATCCCGAGTCGCAGGTTCAATCATCCGCTGCCACTTTACCGTGCCTTCCCGACTACGTCAAAGCCCCGGTCACGGTGGACCCGGCAACCGCAGGCGCAGGCACACCGCGCCGGCGCACTGCGACAGGCGAAACTCCCCTGAGGAGCGCACCGCCGCATCGACCGCCTCCCGCGGCACCCTCTCGAACCCCTCCCGCACCGCCCAATCCTGAACCGTGGAGGTGAGCACCACCGCCTCCGCCAGACCGCGCTGGCGAGCCCGGGTGAGAAGGCTTTCCGCCAGTTGCCGACCAACTCCCTTGCCCCGCCACTCCGGCGCCACCGCCAGGGAACGCAACAGCGCCGAAGACCCATGTACCTCGATACCTGCGCACCCCACCACCCGCGATCCCACGCGGGCGATCACGAACTGGTCCAGATGTTCCTCCACCCCTTCCCGCGGCAGCGCGGCAGCTGCGAGCAGTTCTAGCACCGCCAGCAGGTCCTCCCGGCGAGCCGGCTCCAGCTGCAGAGACGATCCCCCAGCTGGTGGCTTGCGGGCCGTGATGCGCACCGCCATCACCTTCCCCGCTGCACCTGCCGCCAGGGATTTCATGAATGCCAGAAGCCTCTCCCCTCCTCCCAAGGTGGCAGCGTGGTCAACGAGATACGCCTCGATGACCTCGGTTTGATACGGCGTCCGATCCACCACCCGCGCCTGCTCCAGCCCGGCGACGGCGATGGCGGTCAGGTATTCCGATTCCCGCACTGCCCCGCCCACGCAGGCGGCCACCAGGGAGGGATCCTCCCGCAGCGCCGCTGGCAGCTCGGCAAGGTCGTCGGCGAAGACGATGTCCGAGATACTGACCCTCCCCCCGGGCTTGAGAACCCGTGCCACTTCCCGGAACACCCGCTCCTTGTTCGGTGCCAGGTTGATGACGCAGTTGGAGATCACCCAGTCCACCGAAGCTTCCTCCACGGGCATGGATTCGGCATCGCCGAGGCGAAACTCTACGTTGCTCACCCCCGCGATCCGGGCGTTCTCCCGCGCCCGCTCGATCACCTCCGGCGTCAGGTCGAGGCCGATCACGCGTCCTCCGGGGGCCACCCGGCGGGCCGCCAGGAGGCAATCGAGCCCGGCCCCTGCGCCGATATCCACCACCACATCCCCGGGCTCGAGATCCGCCAGCGCCAGGGGATTGCCGCACCCCAGGGAACTCCCGGTTACCGCCGCGGGCAACCCCGCCACCTCCCCGGGCGCGTAGCCCAGGTCACCGATCGCCACCGGGGCACAGGCGGACGCTGGCCCACAGCAGCCTCGCCCCTCACCGAGGCGCGCGGCGTAATAGCGCCGCACCTCCCGCTTCAGCCGCTCGTCCTGATCAGGTTGACGTTTCCCCACAACAGCCCCCTTCTGCGGTCGCCGCCGAACGCCACGCGTCCACCGCCCGCGTCAGTTCCTCCACGGCGAAGATGACGCTCTCCCGGTGCTGCTCCTCGATCTTCGCCAGCACCGCCGCCGCCCCCGCCGCCTGCTCCCCGCGGATACGATCGGCCAGCGCCCGCCCCGCGGCGGTGGGCAGCACCCGCCAGGCGCGGCGATCCTTGAGATCCAGCTTTCTCTCCACCAGGCCCTGGCGCTCCAGGCCATCGACGATGCGGGTCATGGTGCTGACGGACACGAACAGTCGCGCCGCCAGCTCGCCCATGGTGGGCTCGCCGTGCTCCACCACCGCCTCCAAGGTGTGGCACTGGGTCACCGAGATCCCGTGGCAGCAGATCTGGCTGCGGTCGCGGTACTCGAAGCGGCGCAGCAAGGCGACAACGGCCCGCTGCAGCCGCATCCCGGCCGCCAGAGTGGGGTTTTCCATGGGCGCTAATATTTGCATATACGAAATATGGTTGTCGCCAAGTACTGTGTCAAGGCCTCGCGGCGCTCGTCCGAAACTGTCCCGCCTGCCGGGGTGGCAGTGCCGGGAGCGGCGACCCTGCCGCCGCGCCGCGGTTGCGCCTTGACGTTGCTGCAGGTACGCTGACCAGCTACACGACGACCATGGGTCAGCCTCTGCCCTTCTCTACCGCCCATGAAGGCGCAACCCCGCCGACGTCTCCCTCCCGCGCTTTCCAGGCCGCCGATGCAGCGCCTGGCGAGAGGAGCGGCCGGCCAACGGCTCGTGGCCCTGCGGCTCATCTGGCGCTGGCAGCCACTCTCACCCTCACCCTCCTGCTGCAGGGGGCTTTCCTTCTCGAGACGAAGAGCTTCCCTGACTTCGTCCAGCCGCAACCGGGCCTGGATATCAACTTGCAATGGCAGTCGGCACGACAGCTGCGCCGCGGTGGTCTGCACGAGCCCAACGTGGAAGCCGCGATGCTTTCGGCGCCGCTGCCCATGCTCGGTCTGGCCGTGAGCCAGACGATCCTCGGCGAGCGCATGGTGCTCCACCGGATCCTCTACCTTCTGCTGGGAGCGGTGGCGGTGGGTCTGGTCTTTGACCTGGGACATCGGCTGACCGGCGGTCCCCTGGGAGGGTCGACCGCCGCCCTGCTACTGGCGCTCCAGCCCACCTTCGTGTACTCCAGCTCCTCGCCCCTCAAGACAACGGTGGACATCCTGTTGCTGGCCGGCGGCCTGCTCCTCGTGCTGCAGGCCCGCCAGGCCCCCTTCGCGGCCGGGGGAGCGCTGAAGGCAAGCCTGGCCGGGCTCCTGCTCCTGGGGGCGGCCTTCAACCAGTGGACGCTGGTGGGTCCCCTGGTGTTCCTGGTGGTTTTCACGGCACTGAGCCGGGGATCGCGACCACCTGGGCGCCTGGCCGTGTTCCTCCCCCTTGCCGCAGCCCTCCTGCTGATTCCCCTCCTGCGAATGGGCATGGCCGAGCTGTCGGCCCCTTCCGGGGTGCGATGGTGCTGGCCGCAGTTCGGCGTCCACATGTTCATCGGGGTACAACCCGGAGCCACCGGGGTCTACCACCCCATCCCCGGCCTTCAACCCAGCCCCCGCGGCCACAACCTGGAAGCTCGACTGGCGGCGGAGCAACAGCGGGGCGTACCCACCTCGCCTTCCGAGGCAGACGCCTTCTTTCGCGCTCGGTCGCGCGCCACCGTGGTTGCCGACCCGGCGAGAGCCTGGCACCTTTTCAAGCGCAAGCTCCTCCTCTTTTTCAACGCCTTCGAAGCGAAGGAGAACTTCTTTGTCGATGAGTTGCGGGAACGATCTACGGTGATCCGCCACCTTCCGCAAACCTGGGGGTGGCTGGTGGTGGTGGCTGCCGCCGGCGCCGCCGCCCTGGTCTGCCGCCGCAGCTGGTCTCATCTCGCCCTGCTCCTGGGACTGCTGGCCGCCGCGCTGCTGGCCACGCTCGCGATCTTCGTGACCGCCCGGTATCGCTTTCCCGCCGTGATCCCTCTGGCGCTCCTCGCCGGCTGCGCTGCCGCCGCTGTGCCGGAGCTGATCCGGATGTTTCGAGAGGGGGGCGGGCGGGGCAGGCGATGGGCAGCGCTGACAGCCGCGTCCATGCTGGCGGCCGGCGCGCTCGCCGGCGGCCTGGCCTTCCTTCCTGTGATCTCCCCCGAGGAGCGCGCCGCAATCCTGCGCCGCGCCCAGGGCAACGTGCGCGGCAGCGAACGGGCGATACGGCTTGAGGAGCGCCTCGCGGCACTGCGGGCCAATGGTCGCGAAGGCGCCCCGCCAACCCACGAGGAATTCCGCCTGTTGCAGACCCTCGCCCGGGACTCGGAGGCCTTCACCCTGGCGCGCCGCCTCCTTCGCGACGACCCCGGCGACATGGAGGCAGCCGGAGCAGTGATGGAGTACCTCATCCTCCTCAACCGCTACGACGACGCTCGCCAGCTCTGGCAGCGGCTCGAGCGCGAGCAGCTCGCCACCCGCGAGGAGTTCTCCCCTCACCTCTCGCCCCTGACGTGGCGCGCCTTCACCCGCTACATCGCGAGCCGGTGACGCCGTCTCACTCCCGCTGTGGCGTTTCTCCCGACAACACTGACGAGCAGGATTGGCTCAAGAAAACTTCGCCTGAACCGTCCGCCACTGGGCAGTGTCCGGCGTGTGCAACCTCGAAACCGGTGCCCGAGCTCGACCCTGCGCCGTTGTCTGAATTGGTAAGGGCCGCCGGCGTCGAGCCATCCACGGCTCCACCCACGGATCTCTAGATCGAATGTCCCTGTCGTCGCATGAAGGGGTGCTGGCCCCCGGGGGTACCCTTCGCCTGTCCCTCGCTGACCGGCGAGCCGGGAGCGGAGAGAGGCTGGCGGGCGGGAGCGGCTCCACCGTCAGGGTAGCGCCTCGGGGGGAGGCAGCTCGTCCAGGGGCCACACCTCGCGGGCCAGCGCCCAGCCGCGCGCCCCGGAAGAGTCCTCGACCCGCAGGTACGGGCCCGAACGGGCGAGGATCGGCACCACCTCCCCCTCGCGCAGGGTTCCCAGGCGCATGGCATGGGGAGAGGCGGCATCGTAAAGGGAGGCGCCGGCGCGGGTAACGGTCCCCTGGGGATGGGTCAGCCGGGGCA
>JABRVY010000391.1:0-1338 GCA_039961755.1 Acidobacteriota bacterium
CAAGCGTACGGCGCAGCGCCCGAGTCCCCGAGTACGCCCGCCAGCGCGGCGAAATCCGGCCTCGCAGTAGAAGCCAACCGCGGTTTTCGGGCTCAGTTGCGGGAGGCGGCGATGGCCGCCACCGCCCGGATGGCCGCCTCCACGTGCTCGCGGGTGTTGAAGGGCCCCAGGGAAAAGCGCACCGTGCCCCGCGGCGCGGTGCCCATGTGCTCGTGGATCAGGGGTGCGCACTGCAACCCAGTCCGCACCAGGATGTTGTGGTCCACGTCCAGGAGCGTGCCGACGTCCGAGGGGTCGTAGTTGTCCACCGTGATGGAGAGGGTGGCCACCCGCCGCTCCAGCCGACGGGTGCCGTGCAGCCGCACCCCGCGGATGTCGGCGAGGCCCTCCTGCAGGAGGGCCAGCAGGTCCATCTCGTGCCGGTAAATGTTCTCGATCCCCTCCCGCTCCAGGAAATCCTGCCCCGCCGCCAGGCCGGCGATGCCCATCAGGTTCAAAGTGCCCGCCTCCAGGCGGTAGGGGAACTCCTCCAGGTGGTAGGGATCAGCGGAGCGCACCCCGGTGCCCCCCCAGATGGAGCTCGAGATCTCGGCCCCGTCGGCCACGCACACCCCACCGGTACCGGTGGGGCCGAACAGCCCCTTGTGGCCGGTGAAGGCCACGAAGCTCACCCCCCAGGCGGCCATGTCGATGGGCAGCACCCCGGCGGTCTGGGCGGTGTCCAGGGCCAGGGGCACCCCCGCCTGCCGGCACACGGCGCCAATGGCGGGGATGTCCTGCACCGCCCCGGTGACGTTGGAGGCGTGGTTGACGATCACCAGCCGGGTGTTGGGGCGCAGGGCGGCGCGGATGGCCTCCGGGTCCACGTACCCCTCGCCGTCCGGCCGCACGAAGGTGGCCTCCGCCCCCCGCTGCACCAGGTGGTTCACCGGGCGGATGACGGAGTTGTGCTCGGTCCAGGTAGTGACCACGTGGTCCCCGGGGCGAACGGTGCCCTGCAGGATGAGGTTCAAGGCGCCGGTGGCGTTGGCGGCAAAGACCAGTCGGTTGGGGTCCTTCTTCTCCCCCGAGGCGGCCAGGCTGGGGTTGAAGAAGGCCGACAGGCGGGTGCGCGTGGAGTGGATCAGTTCCTCGGCCTTGAGGGCCATGTCGGCGCCGGTACGCCCCGGGTTGACCCCGTAGTGGCGGTAGAAGGAGCTCATGAAGTCGTGCACCTCGGCAGGCTTGGGGAAGGACGTGGCGGCGTTGTCCAGGTAGATGATCGACTCCATGCCGGTCTCCCTGCGGTGTGGGCCGGCCTCGTCCACCACCCCGGCCCACACCGCAGGGAGACCGGCA
>JABRVY010000392.1:0-8952 GCA_039961755.1 Acidobacteriota bacterium
GCCCTCACCTTCGCCCGGGAGTCCCACACCGACCGCCTGTTTGCTGCGGTAGGGCTGGCCTCCCTGCTGGGGCTGGCCCTCTTTGCCGCGGTGGGGGGGGCGGCCCGGGTGACCCTGCGCCACTGGCACGCCTCGGAGCAGGAGCGGCCGTGAGGCGGCCGGGGAAGGACGGCCCCCCCTGCCCCTGTTGGGCCTGAGAGAGGAGGCACCATGACGCGCTGGCTGGCTGCCCTGGCCCTGATCCTCAGCACCACCGCGGGCGCCGCGGCCCCCCCCGAGCGCCTGCGGCTGCAGCTCAACTGGCTGCCGGAGCCGGAGTTCGGCGGCATCTACGCGGCCCGGGAGGGCGGCCACTTTGCCGCCGCTGGCCTCGAGGTGGAGATCCTGAAGGGCGGCCCCGACGTGCCGGCGGTGCAGATGGCGGCCTCGGGGCGGGTGGAGCTGGCGGTGGCGGCGGCCGACGAGGTGGTGGCCCTGCGGGCCAGGGGGGCCCGCATCGTGGCCCTCTTCGCCACCTACCAGACCTCCCCCCAGGCCATCATGGTGCGGGCCGGGGAGGGGGTGACCTCCATCCCCGAGCTGCTGGCCCGGGGCGGCACCCTCATCGCCCAGCCGGGGCTGGCCTACCTGAAGTGGCTCCGCCGCCAGTACGGGCTGGAGAAGATGCGCATCGTCCCCTACGGCGCCGGGGCGATGGCGCAGTTTCTCGACTCGCGGCAGCGGGAGGTGGCCATGCAATGCTTCGTCTTCGCCGAGCCCCTGGCGGCCCGCCGGCAAGGGGTAGAGCCCCGGGTGCTGCCCATCGCCGACACCGGCTTCGACCCCTACGCCGCCGTCATCGTCACCCGGGAGCAGTTCCTCGCCGGCAAGCAGGACACCCTGCGCCGCTTCGTGGCCGCCCTGCGGGCAGGGTGGCAGGCCTACCTCGAGGACCCCGAGCCCACCAACCGGGTCATGGCCGCCCTCAACACCGCCATGGACTTGCCCACCTTTGCCGCCGCCGCCCAGGTGCAGCGCCCCTTCCTGGAGAGCGACACCACCCGCGCCCGGGGGCTGGGGGCGATGAGCGAGGAGCGCTGGCGCACCCTGGTGCGGCAGCTGCGCCAGCTGGGCGTCATCGACCGCGAGGTGGACCCCCGCGCCTGCTTCGTGAACCTGTGAACCACTTCTGCGTTCGGCTTCGAGCCTGGGATGGGTCCGCCTTTTTTTCGCGCCGTGGAGGTCCCGGATGGTGCGGCGATTTCGGGAGCCAGAGGCACGAACATACTTTCAAGTTGCCCATCGGGTGGGACCGGACCAACGGGGGATGAAACTCGGGTGAGGCTCTGGCGTCACCGAGGGCCGCCAGGGCTCCCGAGTTTCTCTGGAGGGCGCGGGCCTGTGGGGATGCGTGCGCTCAATGAGAGCCGGCGGCTCCCGAGGGCTTCAGGGCGGTCGTGCTGCAGCGATAACCCTACTCGACGCTCGCCTGCTTGCGACGACCTGCGCGACGAGGGTGCGCTCTGCCCTTCGGCTTCTGGGGAAGCGCCCGTTTTTCAGAGTTTTCCTGCCGAATGATTAACGGCCCAAGCACAAATGATGGCAACCCCATCATGCTGGTCAGGTGTTGGAGTTCGACTCGAAAATAAGGCCAGCAATTAAAGACTGCGTTGTATTTTGCAAACGCAGGTATCGCCTGTGATCGAATCTCCTCCGGAATCGGCCCTCTGGGAGTTTGGTAGTCGGCAACGAGCCACACCATGATGTGCGCTACATCGGTAACCTCCTGCGGTGTGTTCGCCTTTTTGTGATAACGTACATGAAGTTTCAACGCGACCTCAACTGAAAGCAGTCCCTGCTCGTGCGCCTGATAATCGACCATATCGAAGCTCACATCAGCTCGCAGTTTACCAGTGCGAAAGAGAGGTTCGGCGAGCAGGACAGCTTCACTTTTCTTCAGTCTCACCTGCATCAAGGTCGCAGTCTCGGCAACAAACGCGGCTGCTCGCATCTCCTCGGGTCTGGGTTTAAGAGTGTGCATCTCACTTCTCCCGTCGCACTTCAGCTAAGCCGCCAAGACCTTTTCTCCGGGCTCCTTGGAGTTAGGCGCAGCAACACGCGCTCTCTGTCTCCACGAGGAATGGGAGTCCCGGCGGGGACGATCGTATTCAACCACTCCGGTTCGTGCCCACTCGATTTCAGCAACCTCCCACGAGTTCTGCGGTCTACCCAGGCGGGCCCAACACTCGCGGAAGACGGTCGCCGGAATCGGCCCCCTCTCTCCACCACTATCGCCATCGTCATAGAGGACGATCGCCATCTTCGAGCCGATCTTCCGAGACCACTCCACCATCAATCTCAAGGTCAGGTTTCCGGGGTCGTTGAAGATCTGCGATACCCGGCCCTGAGAAATCCCGAGGGTGCTCGCCAAGTTTTTGCGGTTCAAGCCTCGGCGCGCCATGTACTCCTCCAGTTGCGCAACGAATTCGAACGCGATGGCGAAACGAAAATCCTCGATGCTCCGTGCAGTCCAGTGCGCCTTCCTCTCCATGGCCCCCTCCCCGTCCTCTCAAAACCCGTTGTACGTCCGCACGCACGCCACGACGCTCTCCTCCCTGCTCAGCCTGGCGATGCGGTCCAGTATCGTTATGTCTGTTTCATTGCTCCTCTTGTCAGCCAGTCGCACTGGGATAAAAAGTTGAAAGCCAGGATTCTTGTAGCTGGGGTTGCAGAGAAAACCGTAAAGGCGCGCGCTGACTCTCTTGTTCTTGTACTTGAAGACAAAGCACATCCTGTGCTTGCCTCGGTGTTGGCCAGGGTCCCACCCGTGGTACTTCTCAGGGTCCACCGCCCTGTTGGCGTTATTCACCCAATGGTCCATTCTCGCGTACAGTTGCCTCCGTAGTAGCGGTTCCCCTGCGAGCTCTTCCTCGAACTGCTCCAAACTGATAATCTCAAGATGTCCACGCAGGAAGGCGATTCCTCGGCGATTGTTGCTTTGCGTCACAATCAGCTCGAGTTGGCGTCTTTCGGTGGACGTCACCAATACGGAACCTCCGCCGATGAACTTTAGTTGTATCTAAACCCCGTGTCAACCACCCCCGGAACTCTTTCCCTCCGCGTCGTTCAAGAGGAAGTAGCAATGTCAGCCGAGTAGTGCTGCCCGGTGCCGCCGGGGCGAGGGGCCTCCATCCGTAGCTACAGTCCAGCTGAGCTCACCAGGTGGCGAGGAATGCTCCAGCGCCCGGCTGCGCCAGCTGGGCGTCATCGACCGCGAGGTGGACCCCCGTTCCTGCTTCGTGAACCTCTGACCGGCGGTCCCCCCCGGAAGAGGTGCCGATCGGCCTCTAGGTCCCCACCGACAGGGGTGCCGGGATGGGCCGCGGAGCAACCCGGCGGCTACCGGCCGCGTACAGTGAACCATGACCCCGGCGGGCGAACTGGAGCGACGCGACTACTACGGCGACCTGCTGCTTCCCTACGGCGCCTCCGAGGCCATCGTGCGGCAGCGCTTCAAACGGCTGGCCCGCAAGTTTCACCCGGACGTGAACCCGGCTCCCGATGCAGCGGAGCGCTTCCGTCGCATCCGCACCGCCTACGAGGTGCTCACCGACCCCCGGCGGCGGGCGGTGGTGGACTCCTGGTACGCGGCAACGAAGACGGTCTTCCGACGGCCCCGGCGGGTGGTGACGCCGGGCTCGCCAACCCCGGCCAGGACCAGGCCCGCGACCTACGTGGACAACGACCGCGCCTGGACCTTCGGCTGCGTGGGTGTCCTGGGCTTTCTCGCGGCGCTGCTGGTGGGGCTCGCCAAGTACGAGGGCAACGTGCTGGGAGCGGTCCTGTTCGCCCTCGTGGTGGGGGCGGGGTTAGGAGCCCTGGCGACCGCTCGCTCCTCCAGCGTGCGGGAGTGGTTGTACTGGTGGCTGCTGTGGTGGCCGTGAGGGGCCTTCGTGGCGGCGCCGCCGGGGCCTGAAGACATTGACGTTGGCATGATTCCTTGCTACGTTACGGTCAAGAAAGTGACTGCGAGTCTTGATCGCCTTCCCAATCCTGCGCCGGGCCTGGGCGTTGTTCACCGCCGGCAGCCGGGCTGACGTCCATCATGAGACTCCCTCTTCGAGAAAGAAATGGCCATGACCACTGAAAGAAACCATGTTGAGCTGCGACCCATCGCCGGCCCTGAAGTAGGCCGGGCCGCCCGCGTGCTGGCGCTGGGCATGCGAGACAACCCGCTGCACGTGGCCGCCCTGGGCCGGGACCCCGCAGCGCGGGCGCGGGCACTCGCGGGGCTGTTCCGCGGCTTTCTCGGCCTCGAAGTGGCCGAAAAGGGTCGCGTGGTGGGCGCCTTCCGGGATGGGGAACTGGTCGGCGTGTGCGGCATGATGCGGCCGGGCCGCTGTCAGCTCGCTGCACCCGAGAAGGTTGCGCTGCTGCCCAAGCTGCTCTGGCACTGCGGTCTCAAGGGCACGGGGAGATTCTTGTCCCAGTTCGGGAACTGGTCCAGGCACGATCTCCAAACACCCCACTGGCACCTCGGCCCGGTGGGCATCGTGCCCGAGTTGCAGGGCAAGGGAATTGGCTCGCAACTCATGCGGGACTTTTGCGCCTTTGTGGACGGCGAGAAGATGGCCGCCTGGCTGGAGACCGACAAGGAAATCAACGTCACCTTCTATCGTCGGCACGGTTTCGAGGTGGTGGCCGAGGACACCGTCAACGGGGTTGCCAACTGGTTCATGGAGCGAAGCGCCAGGGGTTGAGCAGGCTTTCCATGGCTCGCCCCCCCACCAGGGGAGGGGCGGCGTCCGGGGGGGCGTTACCACCTCGTCGACCACCCGCACCTGATGCCGGGGGGGTTCTCGGCCCCGCACCGGTCGGGGCAGGTGATCGGAAAGGAGCGTTTCATCAGGAGAGTCACCGGCATCGGGGGGATCTTCTTCAAGGCGCGGGATCCTCGAGGTCTGCGCGCCTGGTACCCGCGGCACCTGGGCATCGAGGTGCAGGAGTGGGGTGGCGCCGTGTTCTCCTCCACCGACGCCGAGGGACGCCCGGCCGCCGGCACGACCATCTGGTGCATCTCGGACGTCGAAAGTGACTACTTCACCCCGAGCAGCGCCCCCTTCATCGTGAACTACCGGGTCGAGGATCTGCACCGCCTGGTTGCCCGGCTGCGCCACGAGGGCTGCCACGTCCTGGACCGCCTCGAGGAGTGGGAGTTCGGTCGCTTCGCCTGGGTCCTCGATCCCGAAGGCAACGAGATCGAGTTGTGAAAACCCCCGACGGGCGGCGTCGCCGGGGAGGAAGGAGAAGTGACCATGGAGTTCGAACCAGCGAGCCGGCGCCGACTGGCCCTGGCCGCCTACCTCGACTACCTGCTGTTCGGCATCCCCTGGGTCCTGGCCCTGTGGATCGGGGAAAGGTCGCTGCCTGCCCTGGCCAACCTCCCATCCGCCACGAAGGTTGTAGCCTTCGTGGTCCTCGAGTTCGTTCTCCTCCGCCAGGCGAGGTGGTCGCCGGGGAGCTGGCTCCTCTCCATCCGCATGGTGGTGCCCACGAGCCTCGACGCCGCCTCCCAGCCGACGCTGGCCGGCCGGGTGTTCGTCGTGCCTGCCTCCCTGAAGCGACACGAGCGCTGGTGGACCGTGCTCCTGGGGGTGCTGTGCGTGCTCGACGGCTCCAAGGCCATGGTCCGGTGGACCATGTTCGTACCGCCCACCGCCATCTTCGGCCAGCGCATCCCGGACGAGATCGTCCCGGCCGTGCTGATCCTCGTGGGCGCCGCGGAGCTGGCCCTGGCGGCCGGGGTGCTGCGGCTGCGGCTGTACCCGATTCTGGCCGGGGCCCTCTATTACCTCCTGTTTGCAGCGTCCTTTGTCGCGAGCTGGTCGGTCATGCCGGCACTGGTCGAAGAGTACGCTCACCTGCGGCGCGCCTCCCAGGGCCTGGCGGTGCGACCCGGCGAGGTGGAGCTCCTGCAGTCCTTCGTGCCGTTTCTCTTCGTGGCGGTGCCGGCCCTGCTGGTGGGATGGTTCCTCCTCGCCGCGTACCGCGCCCGGCGGGCGCGCGCAGAGCTGACGCCCTGACGCCCCGAGGGCCCGCTGCCCAAGTACCGCCGCGTGCTGACGGGCGCCGCCACGTCGGCGGTCGGCGGGATCTCGCAGGTGATGGGCTCACCGCCAGCGGGGTGCGCGACCGACGAGCCCGGCGAAGTCACAGCTATCACTCTCACCATCCTGCGCTTCGCCGGGCTCGTGCCGGCCCGGCGGCATCCCCGACGGCACGCACCTCCAGCTCCCGTCGCAGCGTGGCCTCACGTTTCAATCAGGGGCGCCTCGCCCGACAGCCTCACTACGCACCCCGCGGGCCCACCGGACCTGCGGTGGGAGAGGAGCGGGCTATCCGTCGCCGGGGCGAACGGCGGGCCGCTGCGCACCCTTTCGCCCGACCCGGGAGGCGATGACGGCGACGGCGAGGGCCGAGAAGAACACCAGATCGGGCCCCGGGGCCTGGGGCCCCACCCAGAACGCACGCGCCAGGGGGGATCCTTCGGCCGCCAGGAGGGCTGCCCCGCCCCCCAGCACCGCGGGCACCACGAAAAACGGCACCGCCAGAGCCGGGTCCGCCCGCAGCAACCGGGAGCCGGCCACGGCCATCACCGCCGCGGCGCCCAGGAGGAGCACGGTGTACGCCAGCTGCCAGCGGGGATCGGCGTTCCAGGGAGCGAAAACCACGAGGGCTGCCAGCGCCGGCATGACGATGGCCGCGCCCACCCGTCGGGAGAGCGGCCGACCCGCCCAGGCGAGGAACGCCGCCACCCCGAAGGCTAGCGCCGAGCCGAGGACCAGCAGGGACAGCGTCACGCGCATCGTGCACCTCTCGGTTGGAAGTATAAGAGGCAACCGCCCGACGTGCCTGCGAGACATTCCGCGTCACCCTGACCCGACCGGCTTCGAGAACCCGAGACGGAGAACGAGGCCAACGAGGCCCTGGCACCCCCGTCCGCGTTCGCTGCCTGAGAACGGGGTGCGGTTGCAGGCCCCTTGGGCGCGCTACCGGGCGGCGCGGCGGAGGGCGGCCAGCAGCGCCGCCATGTCCTCCGGGAGGGGGGCCTCGAAGGTGACGGGCTCGCCGGTGGCGGGGTGGGCGATGGTCAGGCGCCAGGCGTGCAGCGCCTGGCGGGGGAAGTCGCGACAGGCGGCCGCCGCCGGCGGCGGTTCCACGCCCCGCCACTGGCGGCCGGCGTAGACCGGATCGCCCACCACGGCGTGGCCGATGTGGGCCAGGTGGACGCGGATCTGGTGGGTGCGGCCGGTGATGGGGCGGCACTCCACCAGGGAGGTCCCGGCCAGCGCCTCCCGCAGGGTCCACAGGGTGCGGGCGGGCCGGCCCCCCTCCACCACCGCCATGCGCTGGCGCTCGCTGGGGTGGCGGGCGATGGGGCGGTCGATGACCCCCTCGCCGGCCCCCATGGCGCCGTACACCACCGCCAGGTAGCGCTTGTCGGTGGTGCGCCAGCGAAAGGCCAAAGCCAGGGCGCGGTGGGCGGCGTCGGACTTGGCGGCGACCAGCACCCCGGAGGTGTCCTTGTCCAGGCGGTGGACAATGCCGGGGCGCTCTACCCCCCCCACGCCGGAAAGGTCGTGACAGTGGGCCAGCAGGGCGTTGACCAGGGTGCCATCGGGGTTGCCGGCGGCGGGGTGGATGACCAGCCCCGGCGGCTTGTTGATGGCGATCAGGTGCTCGTCCTCGTACAGCACCGCCAGCGGGATGGCCTGGGGGAGCAGCCGGGCGGGGGCGACGGGCGGCGGTGTCACCTCCACCAGGTCGCCGGCGTGGAGGAGGGCGCCGGGCTTGCTGGGGGCGCCGTTGCGGGTGGCGTGGCCGTCGCGGATCCAGCGGGCCACCTGGGAGCGCGACCAGGCCGGGTTGGCCTCGGCCAGGAAGCGGTCCAGGCGCAGCCCCTCCTTCTCGGGGGGAACGCGCCAGCGGTGGGGAGTGTCTAGCTCCTCCGGCGCCATGCCAGAGTCACCAGCGCCAGCCCCGCCAGCACCGCCACCGCAGCGATGGCCTGGCTGGTGGAGAGGGCCTGCCAGAGGACGAACCCCCGGTCGGCGTCGCCGCGAAAGTACTCGAGAATGAACCGCGCCGCCCCGTAGGTGATGAGGTAGGTGCCCAGCACGATGCCATCGGCACCCCGGGGCCGACGCGCGAACACCCAGGAGAGAATGAAGAAATTGGCGAGGTTGAAGGCCGCCTCATACAGCTGCACGGGGTGAAGGGGCACGCCCAGGGGAGTACCCGAGATCTCCGCCGCCTGGGGGTCGGTGAACACCACCGCCCACGGTCGCTCGCAGTGGCTGCCGTAGCAGCAGCCGGCGAAAAAGCACCCCAGGCGGCCGAAAAAGTGTCCCAGCGCCACCGAGGGGGCGAGAACGTCGGTCACCGGGAGGACCGGCAGGCGGTGGCGGCGCAGGAGGATGACCGCCGCCACCAGGGCGCCGATCAGCCCGCCGTAAAACACCCCGCCGGCGCGCAGCAGCGACCACAGCCCGCGCAGGGAGGTGAGGTACGAGGGTTCGGTGATGACCAGCAGCAACTTGGCGCCGGCGAGCCCCCCCAGGATCAGCCACAGCCCCAGGTCCACCACGCGGTCGCCATCCAGCCCCACCCGCCGCGCCCGTCGCCGCGCCGTCCACAGCCCCAGGGCAATACCGACCAGCAGCATCACCCCGTAGGTGGGCAGCTCGAGCGGCCCCAGCTCAACGAGAATCGGGTGCATCGTTCCCCCTGCGGGAGCGCAGCAGCTCCCCCACCACCACCAGGCCGGCGCCGGTGGAAATGGCGGCGTCGGCCACGTTGAAGGCCGGCCAGGCCAGCTCGCCGTTCGCCGTGGTGATGAAGAAATAGAGGAAGTCGACGACCTCGCCGCGCAGCAGTCGGTCGGTGAGGTTGCCGGCCGCCCCGCCCAGCACC
>JABRVY010000393.1:0-2497 GCA_039961755.1 Acidobacteriota bacterium
ACGTGCCGGCCGAGCTCAAGCCCATGAGCTACGTGGTCACCTCCCTGTTCCCCGACGAGAGTGAAATCACTGCCCTGGTCCAGGGCCTGCTGCAGCAGGCGCGCCGGGCCAGCGACACCACCACCGTGGAGGGCCTCGTGGGGGCGCTGCGGGGGATGAGCCTGTCGGAGGTGGAGCACCTGCTGCGGCGCCTGCTCGGCCGCCACCAGACCCTGGACGATCGCTTCATGACCGACGTGCTGGCCGAAAAGGAGCAGATCACCCGCAAGGAGGGCATCCTGGAGTTCGTGCCTCCCTCCACCCGCATGGACGACGTGGGCGGTCTCGACCAGCTCAAGGCCTGGATGCGGCAGCGCTCCACCCTCTTCACCCCCGAGGCCCGCGCCCAGGGGCTGCCCAAACCCCGCGGGGTCCTGCTCATGGGCATGTCCGGCTGCGGCAAGTCCCTGGCGGTGAAGGCGGTGGCCAACGAGTGGAAGCTCCCCCTCTTCCGCCTCGACATGAACCTGGTATTCGCCGGCGTGCAGGGCAACCCCGAGTGGACCTTCCACCGCGCCCTCCAGGCGGTGGAGGCGGTGGCCCCGGCGGTGCTGTGGATCGACGAGGTGGAGATGGGCGTAGCGGGCTACGCCGAGGGGGAGACCGGCCCCCTGCGGCGCATCTTCTCCACCTTCCTGACGTGGATGCAGGAGCACACCGCCGACGTCTTCGTGGCCGCCACCGCCAACCGCATCCACCTGCTGCCCGCCGAGGTGATCCGCAAGGGGCGCTTCGATCAGGTGTTCTTCATCGAGCTGCCCACCGAGGAGGAGCGCAAGGAGATCCTCGCCATCCACATGCGCAAGCAGCGCCTGGACCCTGGCAAGTACGACCTGGTGCTGCTGGCCTCCGCCACCAAGGGGTGGAACGGCGCCGAAATCGAGCAGGCGGTGATCTCCGCCCGCATCACCTGCTTTGCCCAGAACCGCCCGGTGGAGGAGAAGGACCTCCTCTTCGCCGCCGGCCAGATCGTGCCCCTGTCCTACACCATGGCGGAGCAGATCAAGGCCATCCGCGCCTGGGCCCGCACCCGCGCCCTGCCGGCCACCACCCCATCCAGGCCGGAAATGTAGGCGACCGCCCCGCCCCCCGGGGCCGTGCCCGTGTCGGTGCCCCTGTCTGTGACCGGGCCCGTGTCTGTGACCGGGCCCGTGTCTGTGACCGGGCCCGTGACCGTGTCGGTGTCCGTAACCGTAGCCGTGCCCGTGCCCGTGACCGTGGCCGTGGCTGTGACCGTGGCCGTGTCAGTGACCGTGTCGGTGTCGGTGACCGTGACCGTGCCCGTGTCGGTGACCGTGTCCGTGTCCGTGCCCCTGGGTGCGCGGGCCTCCGGCCCGCCTTCACGGCCGGTCCGATTTGCCTCGGTCGGCCCGGTGTCCGTGCCCGTGTCCCTGCCCGTGTCGGTGTCTCTTGGGCGGCGTGGCCTCGTGGTGTTCTTCTCTACAGGTAGCGCCCGGGGCGGGCGCTGTCAAGGGCACGCCGCCCTGCGGGCGGTCGCCTTCGGCGCCCCTGTGACAGCGCCCGCCACCGGGCGCTTGGGGGGGTGGTATGAACACCACTCGGACCACGCCGCCCCCGTCGACCCCGAAGCACTCGCTCACCGCCCACGAGCTGGCCCTCGAGGCCGCCGGCACCACCGTTGCCCTGGCGCTCGGGTTGCCGGCGCCGCTCAAGAGCCTGGCGGACCAGCTCATCCGGTCTGCCTCGTCGGTGCCGGCCAACCTCGCCGAAGGTGCCGGACGAGCCGGGCGCGACCGGCAGCACCACTGGCGCATCGCCTACGCCTCAGGCCTGGAGGCGGACAGCCACCTGCGGTTGCTACTGGGCGCCGGCGCCGTCGATCCCGCCAATGCGGCCCAGGCGCTGGAGCTGTTCGACCGCGTGCGGGCGCTGACCTGGAGGCTGATCCACCCGCGCCGGTGACCGTGACCGTGTCGGTGACCGTGTCCGTGTCCGTGCCCCTGGGTGCGCGGGCCTCCGGCCCGCCTTCACGGCCGGTGCGATTTGCCTCGGTCGGCCCGGTGTCCGTGCCCGTGCCCGTGTCTGTGCCTGTGCCGGTGTCCGTGTCCAGGACCGGAACCGGGACCGTGTCCGTGTCCGTGCCTGTGGCCGTGTCCGTGCCCGTGTCAGCGAGGGTGGGTCATCCGCCACAGCATCGCCCGCACCTCGTCGAGCTGCGAAAGCACCCGGGCGGCCGCGGGGCGGTCGATGGCCCCGGCGTCGGCGAGGAGGGTGAGGTGCACATCCAGCTCCCGGGCCGAGCCGTAGGCCACCCGCCAGTGGTACAGGCGGTCCTGACCCGAGCGGCCCTGCCCCTCGGCCACGTTGGCGGGGACCGACGCCGCGGCGCGGATCACCTGCTCGGCGATGGGCTTGAAGGGGGGCTTGACGGCCGCGGCGAGGGCGAGGGCCCCGGCGGCGGCCGTCAAGCCCCCCTTCAAGCCCATCGCCGAGCAGG
>JABRVY010000394.1:0-4745 GCA_039961755.1 Acidobacteriota bacterium
CCCGAGGACCCCCTCCCCGCCGCGGAACGGCTGACCGCCCCGGTGGCCTCCACCTGTACGGTGCTGGTGGAGGAGCTGCAGCGCCGGGATCTCGTCCCCGATCCCTCCACCGCCTCCCTCCTGCTGCTGGGGGTGTACGAGGACACCGGCGGGCTCACCTACCAGGACACCACCCCGGCCGATGCCCGGGCGGCGGCGTGGCTGCTGGAGCACGGCGCCCGCCTGGAGTGGGTGCGGCGCTACGTCCTGCGACCACTGGAGCCGCCGCAGCTGGACCTCCTCAACCGCCTGGTGGAGGGGGCGGTGGAGCACGCCGTCGGCGGGGTGCGGGTGGCCATTGCGGTGGTGCGCCCGGACGAGCGAGTGGAAGAGGCCTCGTACGTCGTCCATCGCTGGGCCGAGATCTTCGATGTGCCGGTGGTGGTGGCCATCCTCGAGGTGCCGCCCCAGCTGGTGGTGATCGCGCGGTCGACCACCTCCTCGGTGGATGCCGGGCGGCTGCTGGCAACCCTCGGTGGGGGCGGCCACGCCACCGCGGCGGGCGCCCGGGTGCGCGATCGCAGCGCCGTGGAGGTGGCGCAGGACCTGCTGGCCGAGATCTCCCGCATGGTCTCGGCGGCGGTGACGGCGGGGAGCCTCGCCACCCCTTACCTGCACACCTGCGATGCCAACGACACGGTGGAGCGGGTCAAGGACATGGTGCTGCGGCTGCGCATCAACGCCATCCCGGTGGAGAGGGAGGGGGAGCTGATCGGGGTGGTGACCCGGCAGGTGCTGGATCAGGCCCTCGCCCAGGGGTTGCACCGGCGGGCGGTGACCACGGTGATGCGCCCCCACGTGCCCATCGTCCCCGCCAGTGCCACGGTGGAGGAGGTGGAGCGGGTGTTCATGGAGGAGCAGTCGCGTCTGCTGGTGGTGCAGCTGCCCGAGGGGTACGGCGCCATCACCCGCATGGATCTCTTCCGCCGGCTCTACCAGCGCCAGCTGGAGGAGGGCGGCCGCGTGGACCGGCGGGTGGCCGGCTCGCGCCTGGTGACCCACAACGTGGAGCACCGTCTGCGCCGCGGCCTGCCTGCCAGGCTGCAGGACATCCTGCAGGTGCTCGGCGAGGT
This sequence comes from Acidobacteriota bacterium, assembly GCA_039961755.1. GTDB lineage: Bacteria > Acidobacteriota > Thermoanaerobaculia > Thermoanaerobaculales > Thermoanaerobaculaceae > CALEVZ01. The sequence continues at coordinate 1,113 of JABRVY010000394.1, forward strand.
GTCCGACGAGATGGGGATGCGCGCCTTCCTGGTCGGGGGAGCGGTGCGGGATGCGCTGCTGGGGCGCCCGCTGGAGGACTGCGACGTGGTGGTGGAGGGGAACGGTCTGATGGTGGCCGGGGCACTGGTGGAGCGCCTGGGGGGGCGCTACCACCCCCACGAACCGTTCCTCACCGCCGCGGTGCAGCTCCCGGGAGGGGTGCGCATCGATGTGGCCACCGCCCGCACCGAGTTCTACCGCACCCCTGCCTCCCTCCCCGAGGTGGTCAGCTCGGCGCTGCGCCAGGACCTCTACCGGCGGGATTTCACCATCAACGCCATGGCCATCGCCCTGAGCCGCAGCCGGTTCGGCGAGCTCCTGGACTACTTCGGCGGCCAGAAGGACTTGCAGCGCCGACAGATCCGCGTGCTGCACTCGCTCTCCTTCCTGGACGATCCCACCCGGGCCATACGCGCCGTGCGCTTCGCCGTCCGCCTGGGGTTCGAGATCGCCGCCGAGACTCGCCATCTGGTGCGCGTGGCCGTGGAGGAAAAGGTGTTTTCCCGCCTCTCCAGCGGCCGGCTGCGGGACGAACTGCAGGGCCTCCTCGGCGAGGGCAACGTCACCGCTGCCCTGGGCGAGCTGGATCGCCTAGGGGTGCTGGGGGAGGTGCTCCCAGGGGTGCGCTGGAACGCCTCGCTCAAACGCCTGCTCCACGAGCTGGAGGCGCTGCTCACCTGGGCGAACCTGGAGGGGGTGTACACTGGATCTCGCTGGCATCTCTTCCTGGCGGCGCTGGCCTTTCGGGCCGGCGAGGAAGGGGGCAAGGCCATGGCGCAACGGCTCTCGCTCAGTGGCGAAGTGGAGCGTCTGGTGCTGACCGCCCGCGCCGAGGTGGAGGGGCTCCTGGCGGTGGCCTCCCGCACCCGGGCGCGGGTCTCGGAGGTGCTGGCGGCGGTGGAGCGGGTGCGCGCGGTGCCGGCCCTGGTGGCCATGGCCACCGCCGGGGAGAATGAACGCGCGCGCCTGCACCGGGCCCTGTCCCTCCTGCGGCGCGATCCTTTACCCATCACCGGCGCCGATCTGGTGGCGGCGGGGATGCGGCCGGGTCCGGCGGTGGGCGAGGCGCTGCGGCGTGCCCGGGCGGCGGTGGTGGACGGAGAGATCCAGGCGGATGAGGCCCTGCGCTTCGCGCTGGGAACGGCGCCGGGGGGGGGCGAACAATGATCGCCCTGCTGCTGGCCCTGGCCGCCGCCGCCCCACCGACCTACCTGGTGGAGCGCGTGACCTCGGACGATCGGGGCTCGCTGCGCCTGACCGTTTTTCGCGATCGGATGGCGGTGCTGGCGCGCCGCGCCGGGCCCGCCGACCCCCAGGTGACCCGGGTGCGACTGGACGAGCTGGAGTACCGGGTGGTGGCTCAGGTGGTGGAGGAATGCTACGGGGAGCTGGCCCGTTCGGGTCAGGCGGAGGGTGTGCTGGGCGGGGCAATCACCGAGGTACGCCTGGCGCCCGCCGACAAGCCTCCCATCGCGGTGAAGCTCTCCAGCACCTCGGCGCGCCTGCTGGCGGCCGCACGGCTGGAGCGGGCGCTGGATGAGCTGCAGCGGCGCATCGAGCAGACCCCGGTGGGGGCGGAGGACCTGAGCGACTGGGAGCCCCGGGTGGGGGAGCGAGTGCAGCTGGCGGATGGCAGGGAGGGCAAGGTTGCCGCGCTGCTGCCTGCCTCCGTCGGTGTCCTGGTCCAGCTCGATATCGGCCCGGTGAGCGAGTACTTCCCGTTGGACGAACTGCGGCGCAAGGCGGTGAAGAGGATCGACCCATGAGAATAACTGGCGGTGAGTGGGTGCGAAGGAAGGTCCAGGGTCCCCGTCGCGGCGACGACCTGCGACCCACCCCGGACATCCTGCGAGAACAGGCCTTCGCGGTGCTCGAGCCGCACCTGGAGGGAGTCACCTTTCTGGACCTTTACGCCGGCACCGGGGTGAACGCCCTGGAGGCGCTCTCCCGGGGAGCGCGGCGAGCCGTGCTGGTCGAGCGGGAGCGCTGGGCGGTGAACCTCATCCAGACCAACCTGACGCTACTCGATGCCCATGCCCTGGTGGAAGTCTTGCACCAGTCAGCGGAGGATGCCCTGGCGCGGCTTGCCCGGGAAGGGGCGCGGTTTCCCGTGGGGTGGTGCGATCCCCCCTTTGCCACCTGGGAGCAGGGCACAGCCGTCCTGGCGCTGGCGCGGGAGCTCGCCGTGCTGCCGGCGGGGGCCCTGATGGTGCTGGAGGTGCCCCCCAACACCCCGGTGGCCATCGCCGGGTTCGAGGTGGTGCGCCCCCTGCGCGGGGCGGTCCTGCTGCGTGCCTGCTAGTCTTGGCGCCAGGAGGGGACGGCGATGGAGCTGCTGGAGACGGGGCGCAGCGTGCTGGTGGTCGTCGACCTGCAGGGCAAGCTCATGGACATGGCCTACCGTTCCGCCATGGTCATCGAGGCCAGCGTGCGCCTGCTGCGCATGGCGGAGCTGTTCGGCGTGCCAGTGGTCCTCACCGAGCAGTACCCGCGCGGGCTGGGGGTGACCCACCCGCGGGTGCGGGCCGCCTACGACGCCCTCACCGTGCCCAAACGCTTCGTCGAGAAGGACGCCTTTGGCTGCTGCGGCGAGCCGGCCTTCCTCGCCGCCCTCGACGAGATCCGGCCGCCGGGGGAGCTGCAGCCCCGGCAGGCGGTGGTGGCCGGCATCGAGGCCCACGTCTGCGTGATGCAGACCGTCCTCGAGCTGCTGCGGGAGCGGTGGCAGGTGCACCTGTGCTGGGACGCCATCTCGGCCCGGGGGGAGGAGTACCGGCGGCACGCCCTGGAGCGCATGGCCCAGGCGGGGGCGGTGCTCTCCAACCACGAATCGGTGGGGTTCGAGTGGGCGCGGGACAGGAACCACCCCGCCTTCAAGGCGTTCTCGGCACTCCTCAAGGAGGGCCCGCTGCCCACGTAGGCGATCGCTGCGAGGGGAGGGCAGGAGAAAACAGAACGCCCCGCCCGGGGGGCGGGGCGTCCACCTGGAGGGACGGGGGCTGCGGCTAGCCGCGTCCCTTGACGGCGCGGCCCACTCGCCGCTGGCTGCCGGTGCCGCTGCCCGGCTGGGTGCAGTCGCCGGGGCCGTAGCCCGAGCCGTCCCGGGGGCCCACCCCCTGGTTGCCGGAGCCGTCCCCGGGGCCGTACTTCTTCCCCTGGCCCCCGCCGGTGCCCTGGCCGGCGGCGCCGGCGCCGATCTCGGCCGCCCCTGCCTGTCCGCCGTCCTTGCTGCGGCTGCGCAGCTGCTTCTTCACCTGGTTGGCCGGTGCGCCGGTGCCCGGCTGGTGCTGGCGCAGCTCGGTGCGGGTGCGGTCCTGCTTGGGCGTGTTGCCGCCCGGCGACTGGGCGGCGGCCCAGCTGGCAGCCAGCATCAGGGAGCCGGCGCCGAGGATCACTGCGGCGGTGTGAACGATTCGCTTCATCTTTCTACCCCCCTTTCTGCGGCGGCCTGCGGCTCGCCGCTCGCCCGAAGAAGGAGCAAGACCCGTGCCAACAAGGTCGCCCGTCATGAGATCAAGCTTGCGGAACGTTGGGTCATTCTGGGTGAGGCGAGACGACCCGGGGTGGGGCATGGTGCCCCAGGGGGGCGTTCC
>JABRVY010000395.1:0-11038 GCA_039961755.1 Acidobacteriota bacterium
GGCGGGGGTGGACGCGATTCTCCGAGCGCGACGGCGAGCTGCCGAGCAACGCCGTGCAGTGCCTGCTGGCAACGCAGGACGAGCAGAACCGGCCGGTGTTGTGGGTGGGGACCCGGCACGGCGGGCTGGCGCGGTATTCGGGTGGCAACTGGCGGGTGTTCCACCGGCGTTCCGGGGCGCTGCCCAGCGACATGGTGCAGGCGCTGGCAGAAACCCGAGGAACCGATGACGCACCCGAGGTGTGGGTGGGGACGCGAGAAGGCCTTGCCGTCTACCGGCAGGACCGCTGGCAGGGCCCCCCCTCCGGCCTGGAGCTTCCTCACCCCTCGGTGCAGGCGTTGCTGGAAACCCGGGATACGACGGGAGCGCGGGTGATGTGGATCGGCACCGGCGGTGGGCTGGTTCGTTATTGCACGGGCACTGCTTCCTTGGTGGATGTTCCCATGCGCAACCGTTCGGTCCAGTCGTTGCAAGTGATCACCACGCCCGGCGGGCGCCGCGAGCTGTGGATCGGCACCGACGGGGGGGGCGTGTCCCGCCTGGATCTGTCGCCGCATCCGCGGGAGCTTTCTCCTCTCACCGACGAGAGCTCCCCACCCCTGCCCAACAACGTCATCTACCAGATCCTCCAGGGCCTCGACGGCACGGTGTATTTGCTGACCAACCGGGGCGTGGCGCGTCTGCGCTGGAGCTCTGATCCGGCCAGCGAGTTCGAGGTGATCACCTTTACCGTGGATGACGGCCTGGTCTCGAACCAGGGAAATCGCGGCGCCGGCGTGGTGGACTGGCGCGGTCGCATCTGGGTGGGCACCGTTGGCGGGGTGTCGATCTACGACCCGGCCGCAGAGGAGGATGATCGGACCCCCAAACCGTTGCTCCTGCAAGCATGGTCGACCGGGAGCCAAGAACAGCCCCTGAGCAGTGGCGCCCACTTGCCCTGGTTCCGGGCGCAGCTGGTCTTCGAGTCTTCCTTGCTGTCCCATTTCCGCGGCGGTGACACCCGCTATCGTACCCAGCTGCAACCCATTGAGACGGAGCCGTCCGGGTGGTCCGGCGAGTATCGGCGGGAGGTGGGGCCGCTGGCAGCGGGGAGCTATACCTTCCGGGTCTGGGGGCGGGACTGGGCCGGCAACGTGACCGGGCCAGCGGAGTTCACCTTCGAGGTGATTCCTCCCCCGTGGCGCAGGTGGTGGGCAATGGTGCTGTACGCGCTCCTGGTGGTGGGGGTGGTGGCAGTGGTGCTGGCCATCCGTTCCCGCGCCTACCACCGGCGGGAAGCGGAGCTCCAGGCCCTGGTTGCTGCCCGCACCCGCGAGTTGAGCGAGGCCAACGAGTTACTCCGGGAGATGTCCTACCTCGATCCGGTGACCGAAATCGCCAACCGGCGCCGATTCGACGAGCGGCTGGACCAGGAGTGGCGGCGCGCCATCCGCACCGCCAGCACGCTTTCCTTGATCATGGTGGACATCGACTTCTTCAAGGAGTTCAACGATACCTTCGGCCACCAGCGCGGTGACGAGTGCCTGCATACCATCGCCCACACCCTGGCCGACGGCCTGCCCCGCGCCGGCGACTCGGTGGCGCGCTACGGGGGCGAGGAGTTTGCCGTGATCCTGCCGCTCACCGACCGGGCCGGTGCCTTCAAGCTGGCCGAGGCCCTGCGCCAGCGGGTCGAGGCCCTGGGCATAGCTCACCCGGCCTCTGCCGCCGCTGCCGTGGTCACCATCAGCTGTGGCGTGGCCACCGTTCGACCCACTGCCGAGATGGAACCGGGAGAGCTGGTCCGCCTCGCCGACGAGTCCCTCTACGTCGCCAAGCACGGCGGCCGCAACCGCACCGTCGCCCAGCACGGGGCGCCCCGCAGCTCGGTGTCCCACCCCGCGGTCCCCCCGCCACCCTCGTGAACCTGACAGATGGCTCCTCGTACACTGGCAGAGGGAGAGAGCATGTCGACTTCAGCCGACGCCGCTGGCATGCAGTCCTACTACCACCAGTTGCAGAAGCGAGTGGCAACCTGGCTGGCCTCGGACGAGGGTCGTCGTCACCCCTGCGCCGGACTGTACCCACACCTCCCCGAGCTGTTCCTGCTGCTCACCAGGCTGGCTCTCGACGCCCGCGTGCAGGAGCGGGAGCGGGTCGCCATCTTCTCCGCCCTCAAGTACATCGTCGCCCCCTTCGACCTCATCCCCGAGGGTACCCTGGGCCCCGCCGGGTACTGCGACGACCTGGTGCTGGCGGCGCTGGTGGTGGATCGCCTGGCCTCGCGGCTGGACGGGGCGCTGCTGGCCCAGCACTGGCACGGGACCGAGGACGTGGTGGGCGTCGCCCGCACCATCCTGGAGGCCGCCACCGGCCTGGTGGACGGCGAAACCGGCGCGCGCCTGCGGGAGTGGCTTCCGGGGTGATGGGTCGGGCCCTCACCCTCCCATCGACCCGGACGGTGGACGTTTGAACGCCGGAGTACGACCCGGCTACTTGGGAAAGTGCTCCACCTTGACGTCCAGGTGGCCGGCGATGGCCCCCGCCTCCTTGGTGAGGGCACGGCCGATGACCACCCGCTGGATCTGGTTGGTACCCTCGTAGATCTGGGTGATCTTGGCGTCCCGCATGTACTTCTCGATGGGGTAATCACGACAGTAGCCGTAGCCGCCGAACAGCTGCACGGCGTCGGTGGTCACCCGCATGGCGGTATCGGTGGCAAACACCTTGCACATGGCGGCCAGCTTGGAGGGGTTGGGAAGCTGGGCGTCGATGGCGCGGGCAGCGGTGTACACCAGCTGGCGCGCCGCCTCGATCTGGGTGGCCATGTCGGCGAGCAAGAACTGATTGGCCTGGAACGACATGACGGACTGGCCGAACTGCTGCCTCTCGGAGGCGTAGCGGACCGCCCACTCGAACGCCCCCTGGGCCAGACCCACGGCCTGGGCCGCCACGCCGGGCCTGGCGCGGTCCAGGGTCATCATGGCGTTGGCGAAACCCATTCCTTCCTTGCCGCCCAGCAGCTGCTCGGCCGGCACCCGGCAATCGCGGAAATGGAGCTCGTGCACGGGGACACAGCGGATGCCCATGGTGTCCTCGCGCTTGCCGATCTCGAACCCCGGCGTGCCCTTTTCCACGATGAAGGCCGAGACTCCTCGCGTGCCGCGCTCCGGGTTGGTGGAGGCGTACACGGTGTAGATGGACGCCGCGTTGCCGTTGGTGTTCCACTTCTTCTCGCCGTTGATCACGTAGCCATCGCCGTCGGCCACGGCGCGAGCGATGAGCGAGCCGGCATCGGAGCCCGACCACTTCTCCGACAACCCGAAGGCGATCAGGCGGGCGCCGGTGGTGATGTCGGGCAGGTAGCGGCGCTTCTGCTCTTCGGTGCCGCCCAGAATGATGGGAAAACTGCCCAGGGCATTGACCGCGTACGCCACGCCCACGCCGCCGCAGGCGCGCGACAGCTCCTCCACCACCACGCACATGTCCAGCACCCCGGCGCCCTGACCGCCGTACTCCTCGGGGACCCAGATGCCCATCAGCCGATACTCCTGCAGGGCACGGATCACCGACCAGGGGTACTCGCCGGTGCGGTCCAGCTCGGCGGCCACCGGGCGAACGTACTTCTCCGCGACCTCCCGCGCCCGAGCCTGATACTCCTGCGTCTTCTTGGGCAGTAGTTCCTTCATCGCGTCCTCCCAATCGAAGGTGAGATTCTAGCAGGGATGCGTGCGAGAATCGGGGCGTGACCTCCCCCGCCTTCTCCCGCCGGGTGCCCGGCCAGCTCACCCCCAACCGCATCGCTGCCGCCCGCCGCCGCTGCGCCGGGCGATTCGTCGACCTTACCGTGAGCAACCCCACCGAATGCGGGTTTGAGTACCCCCCTGACCTGCTGCTATCCCTGGGGGAGCCGGCAGGGCTCTCCTATCGGCCGGATCCCCTGGGCCTCGCTTCGGCGCGCGAGGCGGTCAGCTCGCTCAGCGGCGAGCTCGGCGTCCCGGTTGACCCGGCGCACATCGTGCTCACCGCCTCCACCTCCGAGGCCTACACGTTCCTCTTCAAGTTGCTCTGCGACCCCGGCGATGCGGTGCTGGTCCCTACCCCCTCCTACCCACTGTTCGAGCATCTCGCGCAGCTCGAGGGAGTCCGGGCGCTTCCCTACTCGCTGCGCGAGGAGGGGGGCTGGAGCCTCGACCTGGACGAGCTGTCAACCGCCCCCCCGGACGTCAGGGCGGTGGTCATCGTCCACCCCAACAACCCCACCGGGTCCCTGGTGCGCCAGGAGGACGCCGCGGCACTGGAGCATCTGTGCGCCACCCGGGGGTGGGCGCTGATCGCCGACGAGGTGTTTCTCGCCTTCCCCCTGGAACCGACCTCGATGCCCCGCTCCTTCGCCGGGCGGGAGAGGGCGCTCACCTTTACCCTGGGTGGTCTCTCCAAGCTGACCGCCCTGCCCCAGCTCAAGCTGGCGTGGATCATCACCTCCGGACCGTCGCCGGCGCGGGAGGCGGCGCTGCAAAGACTGGAGTTCATCGCCGACACCTTCCTCTCCGTGGCCACCCCGGTGCAGCTCGCCTTGCCCTGCCTCCTGCGCCACGGTGCCTGGGTGCGCGACCAGATCCGCGCCCGTTGTCGCCACAACCTGGACGAACTTCGCCGCCACCTCGCCTCCCTGCCGGCCGTCACCGTGCCAAGGGTGGAGGGGGGGTGGAGCGTGGTGGTGAGGGTTCCCTCGCTGGGGAGCGAAGAGGATCTGGTTCTCTCCTTGCTCGAGCAGTTTGGCGTCGCTGTTCATCCCGGCTACTTTTTCGAGTTCCCGCGGGACGGCTACCTGGTGACCTCGTTGCTGCCGACGCCGGAGAAGTTTCTGCTCGGGGCGCAACGACTCGCCGCCGGGCTCGGGGCCTGGCTGGACGGGGCCTGACCCGTCACGACTGGACGGGGGAGTGCTGGGAGGAGGAGATCACGGTATTGCGCCCGCTCCGCTTGGCGGCCAGCAGGCGAGCGTCGGCCAGGCCGATGAAGGTGGCGGCGGTCACCGGCTCGCCGCGGGCCAGCTCGTCGAGGCTCGCCAGACCGATGGAAATGGTGGCACGCAGAGTCTCACCCTCGGCGGTGCGTAACTCCAGCCCCTCCACCAGGTGGCGGAGCTTTTCCGCCACCACCAGGGCGCCGGCCGCATCGGTTTCGGGCAACAGCAGGAGGAACTCCTCGCCGCCGTAGCGACCCACCGCATCGGTGCTGCGCAGCCCGGAGCTCAGGGTGCGCGCCACCAGGGAGAGGAGGCTGTCCCCGACCAGATGCCCGTAGGCGTCGTTGACCGCCTTGAAGTGGTCGATGTCCGCCATGCCCACCGACAGCGGTCGGTTGTACCGCAAGGCGCGGGCCAGCTCCCGCTCCAGCTGCTCCAGGATCCTCTCGCGACGCAGTAGCCCGGTCAGACCGTCGAAGGTGGCGGATTCGTAGAGGCGAGCGTTCTCGAACACTGCCCCGACGTTGAAGGAAACCAACTCCAGCAGCTCCAGTTCCTCGGCGCGGAACTTCTCTCCGGCGAGCTTCTCCCCTAGCAGCAGGAGGCCCACCAGGCGGCGGGAGGCGAGCACTGGAACCGCCAGCGCCGCATCGAAGAACTCCAGTCGCTGCGCCAGAGCCGCACTCCTGGTGGCGAGAACGGCGCTCGGCAAAGGCCGGTTGCCGCGCGCCAGCAGCTGTACGCCGGGGTCGTCGGGGGAGAGCAGGAAGGAGGCCTCAAACGCCCGCGCCGTGTCGATCCGGCTCGATGCCAGGGTGAGCAGCAGGCGCGAGCTGGGCTCCGCCAGCAGGAGCGTGGCTCCACGCACGGCAAAGATATCGCGCAGCTGGTTCACCAGGTGCTGGCCCATCAGCGGCAGCTTTCCCAGGGTGGCGAGTTCGGCGATGAGCGCGGTCAACCTCTGCCGGAGCAGGAGGCGCTCGGGGAAAAACTGGCGCTCGATGAGGTTCTGGACCCCGCGGTGCAAGGGGGCGAACAGCAACCCCAACACCAGTGTGGCGCCGGCAATCACCCAGACCGACGCCTCACCCTCGAAGAACTGCGCCACCAGGGCACCGCCGGCTCCCACGCCGGCGTAAAACAGCAGCACCAGGAGCCCCGTCAAGGTGGCGTACACCATGGAGCGACGCACCACCAGTTCCAGGTCGAAGAGCTGGTAGCGGAAGATCGCCACGAACACCGCCACCGGGTACGCCATCAGGGCGAACGGTTCCAGGTTACCCACCCAGTAGGGGGTGGCGCTGCCGCTCAGGTCCAGCGCCGCGCCCACCACGACGTACGCCATCCAGGGGATGACCCCCAGCAGGACCAGGCCCGCCTGATGACGTCCGGTGGGGCTGGGATGGTGCAGCGCCTGCCAGCCCACCAGCAGGGCCACGCCGATGGCCCAGATGGGCAGGACGGCCTGCAGGAGAGCGCCGTCGGCTCCCGCCCCCAGCAGGGGCGGTGCGACGATGGGCAGGCGAGCTGCGAGAAAGCTCCAGATCGCGAAGACTGCCAGCAGGCCCCCGGTCCCGTAGAAGCCGGGCACCACCCAGCGCCGGCGCTCGATCCAGGGTTGCCGGTCGGGGATCACCGACGCGAGGTGCAGCTCCAGGCCCATCTCCACCCCGCTCACCAGGTAGAACAGGCACCCTTTGATCGTCAACAGCGCGGCGTTGCCCACCACCACGGAGGGCAAGGCCACCTCCACGGCCACCAGGTAGGCGAAGGCGAACAACAGCCGTGCCCGCAGATCGCCCTCCCGCTGGCCGATGGCGACCAGGGCGAGGCTCAGATAGGCCAGAGAGACCGCCACTTGCAGCAGGAAGGCGCCCCAGGGAAACGGTACCCCCGGGGTCACCGCGAGATTGAGGTCCCTTCCATCCCGCAGGAGGTGAAACTCGACCGGTTCTCCCCGGCGAAACGAGGCGGCCACCCGGTCGTACTCCGGTTCACTGGCGACCGGCACGCCCCCCAGCCCCACGATCACATCGCCGGCGCGCAGCCCAGCCTGCGCCGCCGGCATGCCGTCCGTCACCCTGGCCACCACCAGGCCGGCCTCGCCGCGTTCCAGGGCGATGCCGACGATGCGGTCGGAGCTGGATTTCAGCTGCAGCGCGTGGAAGTAGAGCAGACCACCCACCAGCGCGGCGAGCGCCGCCAGCAGCGCGCGGCGTCCTGCCCCATCCCGGCGCTTCAGCCGCGTGGAAAGTGCTGGCATGTCAGCGATGGACCTCAGAGCCGGCCTCCCTGGCTCGCACGCTCAGGGGAGAGTGTAGCAATGCAACTCCGCTCGGCACCCCTTCCCGGACTGCCAGCTGGTGATCGGGAGCACACCTCATCATGCCGGAAACGTGAATTGTTGCGAAGTCGATTGCGCCGATGAGTTGCCAGCGAGGAGAGCTCTCCCCGCACCACCTCCCGAAGGGCCGCCGGCGCCGTTCGCCGATCCCTGTACAATGGCGTCTCTCGCGAAGGAGGACGTGATCATGTGGACCATCGACGACATCGGAACGACTGCGGGGCTGATCTGGAAGCTCCTGAATGACCATGGGCCAGCGAGCGTGACGGTCATCGAACGCGAGGTGGAAGCCCCGAAGCTGCTGGTTCACCTGGGGTTGGGCTGGCTCGCCCGGGAAGGCAAGCTGGTGGTGGAGGAGCGCAAGGGTCGCGCCCTGCTTTCGGTTCGCGGATAGTCGCGACCTGGTGTCCAGGGGCTATCCTTATTTTTTCAGTCCAGTTGAGACGCCTCGGTAAACCTTGCGCCGCTGCTGGCGTATCGCCAGGGGGCGGCGCACGGGGCTGCCCAGGAGGTCGCAATGAAACCCCAGGACCACGCCTTCCCCGATTTCTCCCGGCCCAATCGCCGTGCCGTCTTGCGTACCATGGGGTTGGCCGCCTCCTCCCTGGCCCTGGGGGTGCCATCCTCCGGCCAGGAAAAGTCTGCGCCTGCTCGTCCCGAAACCAACGTCGCCGACTTCCTGGCGGTGCCCCGCGGCCCCCACGCCCTCCCCGGCCCGTTTCCGGGGCGGGTGGTGCAGGTCACCGACCGGCGATGCCTGGTGGGGGATCGCGTTCAGGGGCGTGTGGTGGCGGAGATGTTCGAGCAGGGGCTGGCGCGACTCACCGGACGACCCACGAAGGACAGCTTCAAGCTCTTCTTCACCCCGACGGACGTGGTGGGTATCAAGATCAATCCGGTGGGCGCACCGTTGCTCTCCACCCGCGTGGAGCTCGTCGATGCGGTGATCTCGTGGCTGGAGCGAGGCGGGCTGCCGCGGGAACGGATGGTGATCTGGGACCGCTTCGCCCCTGGCCTCGAGGAGGCAGGCTTCACCCCGGCGCGCTTCCCCGGCGTGGCGATCGAAGGAATGCAGACCATGGCCGGGCCGGGGCAGTCGTTTCGCCGCGCCGACGGCTCCCACCTCTCGCTCGACCAGTTCGATCCGGAACACTTCTATGTCGCCAAGGGGGTTGAAGGTAAGGGGGTGCGCGGCTACCGCGACGACGAGTACTACCTCAACCAGCACGTGGTCAACGGCGAGGTGTCCTACTTTGGCAAGCTCATCACCCAGCGCCTCACCAAGATCATCAATCTGGCGGTGTTCAAGAACACCGGCAACGGTGTCTCCATGGCCACCAAGAACATCGCCTACGCCGCCATCTGTAACACCGGCCGCCTGCACGTGCCGTTGTTCTTCGACGTCTGCACCGAGGTGCTGGCCGCGCCGGTGGTGAGGGAGAAGCTGGTGCTATCGGTGATCGATGGCATCCGCGGCCAGTACGAGGACGGCCCGGGCAAGAACGAGAAGTACATGTATCCCTACCACACCCTCTACCTGGCCACGGATCCCTTTGCGCTGGATACCGTTGGCCACCACCACCTGCTGGCCAAGCGCAAGGCCATGGGCGTCCAGGTGAACGAACACCCCCGCTTCACCGACTACCTCCGCTACGCCGAGCGGCTGGGGCTGGGGGTCGCCGATCCCAGGCAGATCCAGCTGCTGCGGGTGCAGGCGTGAGATGGCTCATCCTCATCGCCGGCTGCCTCCTGGTGGCCCACCCGCTGTTTGGGGGCGAGGTGGGGTGGGGCGAGTGGCAGGTTCCGGGCTGGAGTCCGGGGGGAGCTCCGCGGCTCTATCGCGGCGCTGAGCTGTACGGTTACATCGACGGCGGCGCCGAACTCTTCCTCGAACTGGGTTTTGTCGAGCTGTTCGTGCACGAGCTGCAGCGGGGTCCTGCCCGGGTCTCGGTGGAGCTGTACCGCATGCTCGACGCCACCGCCGCCCGGGGGGTTTATCTGGCCAAGGGAGGGAGCGAACACCGCAGCCACGAGCTCCCGACCCGCCACACGCCTGGTCGACTTCAGCTGACCATGCAGCAGGGCCACCTCTTCGTGGTCATCACCGACGAGGAAGGTGGCGGGAAGGTTGCTGCCTTGACCGCGGTCGCCCGGGCGGTGATTCCTGCGCTGCCCGCCGACGAGCCGGTGACCATCCTCGACCTTCTGCCCGCCGCTGGCAAGGTGCCGGGCAGTGAGCGCATCCTGCGCGGTCCGCTCGGTTTGCAGTCGCTGCTCACCCTGGGCGAGGGTGACGTCCTGCGGCTGGCGGGACGGGCCACTGCAGTGGCCGCCGACTACGAGGCTGGTGGCGCGCGCACCGGCTTGCTGATCGTCGAGTACGAAAGCGACGGCGAGGCGATGGCGGCGGTGGATAACGCCCAGGCGCATCTCGACCCGTATTCGACGGTCGTCGCCAGGAGGCCTGGGCAGCTACTCCTCAAACAACACGATGAGAAGTTTGCCGAGCTCGAGGTGAGCGGCCGGCGGTTGACCGTTCGCTACCGGCTACCCACTCCGCCGGTCGCCCAGGCGCGGTAGAGGGAACGTCGGAAGGGCCCAGGTTCGGGGCCCGCTTTACCCTTCCACGCCGAGGCTACCCCCCTCGCTGGCTACAAACAACAACAGGCCGATGATCGTCTTGGCGTCGCGAATCTCGCCGCTGGCGATGAGGCGGCGGGCGTCGGTGAGGGTGATGGGCAGCAACTCCAGTTCCTCGTCGGCGTCTCGAACGGCCCCGGCGGCGGCGGTCAAACCGCGGGCCACGAAGCAATGGATGAATTCGTCGGTAAAGCCGGGGGCGGTGTAAAAGCCGGTCAGGTACTCGAGGCTCGCCGCCTGCAGCCCGGTCTCCTCGGCCAGCTCCCGCGCCGCGCAGGCGGCCGGCTCCTCGCCGCCGTCGCGCTTGCCAGCCGGAAACTCCAGGAGCGTCTCCCCGGCGGCGTAGCGAAACTGCCGCACCAGCACCACGCGACCATCCCCGAGGACCGGCACGACCACAGCGGCCCCCGGGTGACGCACCACCTCGCGCACCGCCTCACCCCCGCCCGCCAGCTGCACTCGGTCCACTTCCAGGCTCAGCACCCGCCCGGCGTACACCCGCTCGCCGCTGATCTTCTCTTCCCGAGGGGAAACTTCCTCCCCTCGGCCCGGTCTGTGGGCGGCACCGTGCACGACGCCTACTTTACCTCGCGCGGAGCAGCGGAGCCGGGATCAGAACTCGCCTACCGCACGGTAAAGGTCACGGTGACCGTCATCAGCACCTCCACCGGCTGTCCACGGAACAGCGCTGGCTCCCAGCGCCACTGCCGCACCGCCTCCACCGCCGACTCGGTCATCCCCATCGCGGCCGGCCGCAGCACGGTCACCTCCCGCACGCCGCCGTCCCTGCCGAGCAGCACCTGCAGGATGACCACTCCCGGCAGGCGGGCCTTGAGAGCAGCTGGAGGGTAGATGGGCTCCACGTAGGCCAGTCGGGCCGGCTGGGCGATGGGGCCGCCGACATAGAGAGGTCCCTCCGGCTCGGGCGCGGGTGGGGGAGGCGGCGCGATATCGTCGATGAACCCCGGCTCCTCCAGCAGTGGGAAATCGATCTCGGGGCCTTCCGTTACCGGCTCGGGGAGAAGCACCTCGGGCACCGGGACGGCTCGCCTCGGCCGCTGGACTCGCACCGTGCTGGGCGGAGGGGGGGGCGAGAAGGGGGG
>JABRVY010000396.1:0-7247 GCA_039961755.1 Acidobacteriota bacterium
GCCGGCTGCTCGCAACCCCGGCCGGGGCCGGGGTTGCGAGCAGCCGGCGGGCGGCCTCCAGACCGGCGGCGGCCCGCCCGCCGTCGGAGTAGCGCACCAGCAGCAGCAGCGCCCCGTCCCGAAAGCGGACCAGGGCCGCCTCCGAGCCGGCCCCCAGACCCAGGGGGTCGCCGGGCTCCAGGGGCAGGTGGGTAGCGAGGATGGCCGGGTGGCGCAGGTAGCGCAGGGTCCGGGGGCGCTGCCCCTCGCCCGGCAGCCGCTGCACCAGCTCGGGCAGCGCGCCGCCCTCGCCGATGGCCGTGGCCGTGGTGCGGGCGAGGGCGAGCATGGCCTCGCGGTGGGCGGGAGTGTTCCCCTCGGCGGTGATGGAGACGAAGAAGCGCCCCTGCCAGAAGGTCAGCCACCCCTCCCGCAGCAGCGCCCCCTGGCCCACCTCCAGGGGCTCGCCGTCCTGGTCGTAGGTGAACGCCCCGAAGGCTCCGGCGGCGTCGGGCATCTCGAAGATGTCCAGCACGATGCCGCCGTCGGGGTGATCGAAGCGGCGGGCCAGGCAGGCACGCATCCCGTAGGCCAGGTAGACCTCGGCGGCCCCGTCGATGTACTCGTAAATGCTTTGCGGATCCCATTTTTCGTCAGCTTCGACGGCGCGGAAACCGGCCACCTCGCGGGGGATGGCAGCCCCCAGGCGGGCGAGGGGGTGCTGGCGCTCTGGCTCGTCCAGCAGGGCAACGGCGAACACGGGCAGCAGGAGCAACAGGGCGAGGGTGTTCATCAATTCTATCTTCGCATGCTTTGCTCGCAGCGCTGACGGCGAGGCCCGGCGGACCCAGAGAAGCGACCGTGAAACTGTTGGCAGCTGGACGAGAGTCAGCCGATGCTCCGCCACTGACTCTGAAATCCCTTGCCCCGCTTGACACGGTCTATGGGGTTGCTAGCATGCCTCCGTCTTTTTGGGTCGAGGAAGGTTTTACGAAAAGTCCCATCACCGTCGTGGCCGAGTCGGGCAGGGCCTCTCTCCAGGGAGGTATGGTCTGCTCGTTTGTCGCCCGTGGCCGGGTGTTACTTTCCTGTCGAGGAGGACGTGCCGATGCGTCGCCAGTCCCAAGTGGTGGTCGTCGCGGTGCTGCTGGCAACCCTGGCGGTTGCCGTTCCGGTGGCGGGAGCTGCACCAGCCGCCGCTCTGCCGTCGGGGCAGAGCAGCCTGGAGGTGCGAGTTCCCAATTTCGCCTTCGATCCGCTGGCCGGCGGCGAGCCGGCACTCAGCCCCTCCCAACGCTTTGACGGCCAAGAGGCGGGTCTCCGGCTGGTCCAACTCATCGGGCCTACCCGGGATAGCTGGCTGGCTGGCCTGCGCGGTTCGGGCCTGAAGGTCCTGCAGTACTACCCCCACTACACCTACCTGGTGTGGGGACCGGCGCCCGCTCTGCGCGCCGCCGACACCTTGAGCTACGTGCGCTGGACGGGCAACTTCCACCCCGCCTACAAGATCAACAGCAATCTCGCGGGCCGCTCCGGGGTGGTGAAGAACGTCGATATCCTCTTCTACAACGACGGCAAGGTCGGCGCCACCCAGGAGGCGCTCGTCAGGCTGGGCGCCAAGATCATCCAGGTGTATCCAGCCCAGCCCGACCGGGCCTTCTTCGTGGCCTTGGCGGAGCTGGACGCCTCGGCTTTCGAGGCGGTGTCACGCCTCAATACGGTCTTGTGGCTTGGCTACTCGCACCCCGAGCCGATCCTGGACGACGAGATGTCGGACCAGATCCAGGCCGGCAACCACCCGGGCGGCGTGCCGGTCACCGGCTACAACGCCCACCTGGGAACGCTGGGAGTGACCGGCGCCGGCGTGCGCTGGGCCACCATCGACACCGGGGTGGATTACGACCACCCGGATCTCGGCCCCAGTATCGTCGCCGGCTACAGCTTCCCCGGCGCCTGCAATCCCGCCGGCCAGCCCGGCAGCGACTGCTCCGGCGGAGGGCACGGGACGCACGTCACCGGCATCATCGGAGGTGACGCCGCGGCGGGCTACGCTGACGCCAACGGCTTCCTCTACGGCCTCGGTGTGGCGCCCGGGTACGACATCGTCGCCTTGAACTCCCTGTCGTCGGCAGCCTGGCCGCCGGCCGGCGGGTGGCAGGAGCACAGCAAGCAGGCGCTCCTGCTCAACGCCATTGGCGGCAACAACTCCTGGACCACCGGCGAGGGCACCAATCACGGCTACCAGGCCTCCGAGCGCACCCACGACTTCACGGTCCACGACGGCAACTTCGACACCCCCGCCATCGAGCCCTTCATCCAGGTGTTCTCGGCGGGCAACTCGGGGCCCAGCCCCAGCACCCTGACCGCCCCCAAGGAGGCCAAGAACCTCATCGTGGTGGCCTCCAGCGTCAACTACAGGGCGGGCAACATCAACAACATTTCCAGTTTCTCCTCCCGTGGTCCGGCGGTGGACGGGCGCATCGTACCGACGGTGGCCGCTCCGGGCGAGCAGATCTCCTCCTCGCGCAACGATCTGGGAGGGTCGTGCGCAACCGCCATTGCCGGTACCAACAACTACTACGCCTTCTGCTCCGGCACCAGCATGGCCGCTCCCCACGTTTCCGGGGCGGTGGCCCTGGCCACCCAGTGGTGGCGCAGCTTCAACTCCGGCGCCAACCCCAGCCCGGCCATGGCCAAGGCGCTGTTGGTGAACAGCGCCGTGGACATGGGCACGCCCGACATCCCCAACATCCACGAGGGGTGGGGGCGGGTGAACATCGCCAAGATGATCCAGCCGGACGTCAACGTGGTGTACTGGGATCAGACCCACATTTTCGGCAACAGCGGTGAGCAGTGGAGCATCACCGTGGGGGTGCAGGATCCCGCCAAGCCCTTGAAGGTGACGCTGGCGTGGACCGACGCCCCCGGCGCCGTGGGAGCCAACCCGGCGCTGGTCAACAACCTCAATCTCACCGTCGTGAACGGCGCCAACACCTACCTCGGCAACGTCTTCAGCGCCGGCTGGAGCGCCACCGGCGGCACCGCCGACGCCATCAACAACCTCGAGAACGTGTTCATCCAGTCCCCGGCGGGTAGCGCCACCATCATCATCGACGCGGCGAACATCGCCGGCGACGGGGTGTTCGGCAACGCCGACCTGACCGACCAGAACTTTGCCCTGGTGTGCCAGAACTGCGTGCTGGCGCCTGACTTCGCGATGTTCGTGTCACCCGCAAGCCAGTCGATCTGCACGCCGACCGACGCCCTCTACACGGTGAACGTGGGCAGCATCATGGGGTACACCGACCCGGTGACCCTGAGCGCCGCGGGCAACCCGGCCGGCACCACCACGAGCTTCAGCACCAACCCGGTCACCCCCGGTGGGAGCAGTACCCTGACCATTGGCAACACCGGCGCCGCGGCGGCGGGGAGCTACCCCATCACCGTCACCGGCACCTCCACCACCGGGAGCAAGGACTCGACCGTGGAGCTGGTGGTCTACACCGGAACTCCGGCCGCTCCAACGCTAACCACCCCGACCAACGGCGCCACCAACGTCTCGACCACGCCCACCTTCACCTGGAGCGGGGTGGCCGGGGCGGCGAGCTACTCCATCCAGGTGGCCACCGACGCCGGCTTCACCAACATCGTGGCCTCGGCCAGTGGCCTGGCGAGCCCCACCTGGACCTCCAACGTCCAGCTCGCCCCCAGCACCCTGCATCACTGGCGGGTACAGGCGGTGAACACCTGCGGCGCCGGGGCGTACTCGGCGGTCTTCACCTTCACCACTGCCGCCATCATCTGCAACCCCACGCTGATCGACATCCCCAGCTCCGGGGCGGCGACCCCCTACCCGTCCAACATCACTGTCACCGGTCAGGGGCCGAGCCTCACCAACGTCAAGGTGCACCTGCTGGGGATGAACCACACTTTCCCCGACGACATCGACATCCTGCTGGTGGGCCCGGGCGGCCAGAACCTCATCATCATGTCGGATGCCGGTGGCAGCAACGATCTCGTCAACGTGAACCTGATCTTCGACGACGCCGCCGCCGGGACGCTGCCGGACAGCACCCAGATCGTTTCCGGTAGCTACAAACCCACCAACTACGGGGCCGGCGACACCTTCCCGGCGCCGGCGCCTACCCCCTCCACTGCCACCACCCTGGCCACCTTCGTCGGCAGCAACCCCAACGGGACCTGGAGCCTGTACGTCGTCGACGATTTGAGCGGCGACACTGGCAACCTCTCCGGGGGCTGGTGTCTGGAGATCTCCTCGACCACGGTGGGGCCGCCCAACATCAATGTGACGCCGGCGAGCCTGGCATCTACCCAGGCGCCCAACACCAGCACCGACCACACGCTGAACATCGGCAACACGGGTGGCAGCGACCTCACCTGGAGCATCGCCGAAGAGCCGGCGCTCTCCCGGCCGGTGGTGATGCGCAGCCCCGGCGCGATTCCGGCTGGCGGTGGCACGACGCCCGAGCTGGTCGCCCGGCAGGGCGCCAGCGAGGCCTCGAGCGGCGGGGTCGCCCGGGACGACGTGGGCGCTCCGTCCACGCCAGGAGTTCCGGCTCCCACCGAAAAGATCGACACCTGGCTGCGGCCGCTGGCGGTGCTGTGGGACAACGGCCCGCTGGTCACCCACCCCGGTGGGGGAGCGGGTGGAGCGGACGAGAGCCGCGTCCAGAACTCGAGCCTCGGGATGACCACTCTGGGCTTCGGCCACCAGGTGTCCAGCAACAACTGGGTGGCCGACGACTTCACCGTCAGCGATCCGGCCGGGTGGCTGCTGGACACGGCGGTGTTCTTCGCCTATCAGACCGGCTCGGGGACGACCTCCACCATCACCAACGTCAACTGGGTCGTCTACAACGGCGATCCCAGCGCCGGTGGCACGGCCGTCGCCAGCGGCAGCGGCCTCGTTTCCTCGGTGTGGTCGAACATCTACCGCACCAGTGAGACGACCATCGGAGACACCTCTCGGCCGATCATGGCCACCACCGTGTCCCTGGGCGGGCTCTATCTCCCCGCCGGCACCTACTGGCTGGCCTGGCAAGCCGCCGGCTCCCTCGCCTCGGGACCGTGGGCGCCGCCCATCACCATCCTCGGCCAGACCACCACCGGCAACGGCCTGCAATTCCTGGGGTCATCGGCCAGTTGGGGTCCGGCCAACGACGGCGGAACAGCCACCAGACAGGGGCTCCCCTTCATCCTCACCGGTCAGGTGGGGGCACCGGCCTGCTCCAACCCGGCGAACGTGCCGTGGCTGTCGGCGGTGCCCACCAACGGCACCACCGCGGGCGGAGCCAGCACCCCGGTGACGGTGACCATGAACTCCACCGGCCTCTCCGTGGGGGTGTACGAGGCCAACCTGTGCGTCACCTCCAACGACCCCGACACCGGCCCCGGCAACGGCACAAACCTGGTGGTGGTGCCGGTGACCCTGACGGTGAGTGCGATCTCGAACCCGGCCATCACCTTGACCAAGACGGTGGGCACCACCTCGGGAGTCTGCGCGACCACCTCGGCCATCACCGTACCGCCGGGGACCACCGTCTACTACTGCTACGAAGTCACCAACACTGGCAACGTCGCCCTGAGCCTCCACGACCTGGCGGACAGCGAGCTGGGCCCCATCTTTGCGGGGGCCAACTACGCCCTGGCGCCGGGGGCCAGCGTCAACACCGTGACGCTGGGAGTGACGGTCTCGGCGGTGATCAACACCACCACCACCAACACCGCTACCTGGACGGCCTACAACGCCGGACCCAGTGACGTGGCCACCGCCACTGCCAGCGCCACCGTCACGGTGCAGGCGAACCCCAACATCGATGTAGACCCGCTTACCCTGGCGGCCACCCAGGCGCCCGACACCACGTCCACCCAGACCCTGAACATCGCCAACACCGGCACCGGCACCTTGAGCTGGCAAGTCCTCGAGGAGCCGGTAACCGTTCCGTCGCCGGGTCCGCTGGGGCCGCCGCTCGGTGAGATCAACTTTGTGGCCGATCCCGCGGCGGAATCCGAGGGTCACGAGCAACCGGCGGGCGCACCGCTGCTGCCCAGTCCACCGGGAGCTCGCCGGCTGGCCATGCAGAAGCTCTACACCACCGGGCTGCTGCTGGTGCCCGACTCCACCAACGACCGCATCATGGCCCTGGACCCCACTACCGGCAACGTCATTGACGCCAACTTCGTGCCTTCCAACGCGGTGGTGGGCACCGGCATCAACGCCATTTTGAACGCCGCCGGTGACCGCATTCTGCTGTCCGACCAGACTGGCGACGTGGTCCACCAGTTCGACCTCGACGGCAACTACCTGGGCATCTTCGCCCCCGCCGGCGGGCCCAACACCGCCATCCTGGACAACATCCGCGGCATCTCCCTGCGGCCCAACGGCAATCTCCTCGTTACCGTGGCGGCGGGTGCCAATACCAACAGCGTTGCCGAGTTCGATACCGCCGGCAACTACCTGGGCAACTTCATCGCCGCCGCGTCCGGTGGCCTGGGCTCCCCCTGGGATCCCTACGGCCGCAGCGGCGACTGGCTGGTCACCGGCAGCGCCGGCACCACTGGGGCCTTGAGGTACGACCTCGCCGGCGCGTTCTTGAACGTCTTCGCCCCCATCAGCACCTTCCCCGAGCAGGTGGGGGAGGCGGCCAACGGCAACGTGCTGGTGGCCAACTTCAGCCCCTCCACCAACGAGGGGGTGCTGGAGTACACGTCCACTGGCACCTTCGTGGGGCGGTACGACCCCACCGGCCTCTCCGGCTACCGCGGCGTGTACGAGCTGCCCGACGGCACCATCCTCACCACCACCGGGGCGGGCGTGCACCAGATCGACCGCAGCGGCAACCTGGTGGAGAACAAGGTCACCGGCGTCAGTGCCCGGTTCATCGAGTACGTGGTGATCGAAACCACCTGTACTACCCCCACCGATGTGCCCTGGCTGTCGACCGCCCCCAGCAGCGGCGCCACCGCGGGAGGGGCCACCACCCCGGTGACGGTCACTTTTGACTCCACCGGACTGGCGGTGGGGGTCTACAACGCCAACCTCTGCGTCCTCTCCAACGACCCCGACCCCGGTCCCGGCAACGGTACCGAGCTGGTCGTCGTGCCGGTGAGTCTCACCGTGGAGGAGCCGCAGCTGCCGTCCATCTCTCTGGCCAAGACCGTGGGCACGGCGCCGGCCGTCTGTGCGACCACTGATGCCATCACCGTTCCGGCGGGGACCACCGTCTACTACTGTTACGAAGTCACCA
>JABRVY010000397.1:0-12236 GCA_039961755.1 Acidobacteriota bacterium
CCGCCCCGGGCGCTTGGCGGGTGGTATGAACACCACTCGGACCACGCCGCCCCCGTCGACCCCGAAACACTCGCTCACCGCCCACGAGCTGGCCCTCGAGGCCGCCGGCGCCGCGGTCGCGCTGGCGCTCAAGTTGCCGGCCCCGCTCAGGGCCCTGGCGGACCAGCTCATCCGCTCCCCCTCCTCGGTGCCCGCGAACCTGGCCGAAGGTGCCGGACGGGCGGGGCGGGACCGGCTGCACCACTGGCGCATCGCCTACGCGTCGGCGCTGGAGGCGGACAGCCACCTGCGGCTGTTGCTCCGCGCCGGCGCGGTGGACGGCGCAGCAGCGCAGCACGCCCTCCACCTCCTCGACCGCGTCAGGGCGATGACCTGGAGGCTGATCCACCCGCGCCGGTGACGGTGTCGGTGACCGTGACCGTGTCCGTGCCCCTGGGTGCGCGGGCCTCCGGCCCGCTCTCACGGTCGGTGCGATTTGCCTCGGCCGGGCCGGTGTCCGTGCCAGTGTCCGTACCCGTGTCCGTGGCCGCTTGCGCTCTGGACCCTGAGCCTCGCGGTGTGATAGACTGAGTTTACTTCGCCAGGGAGCGCTAAGGTTGGCTTGCAACCCTCCGGCGGGCTCAAGCTGCCCACCCGGCGCCACCAGATCGACTGCGCGCCGGGTCGGAGTGAAGGAGGTGAAATGTGATGCGCAGGTTGTTACTTGCTGTCGCAATGCTGTTTCCGGCGCTCGCCGCCGCGCAGGGCGCCCGTTTCGAGTTGACCCCCACTGTGGGCTACCGCTTCGGCGGCGAGATGTTTCTGCAGGAGCGCGCCATTCGCCACCAGGACTTCGATGTGGGGATCTCGTCTAGCGGCGCCTGGGGAATCCGTTTCGGGCTGGCGGCGGGTCAGGCGGCGCAGGTTGAGGTGCTGATCAGCCACCAGCCAACCACGTTCAAGGACAACCAGGGGTTGTTCGGCGAGACCCCCGGCGGCTTCGTCGTACCCGGCGACACCCACGTGCTGGACATGGATGTGACCTACTACCACGTGGGCATGGCGTGGCATACCAACAGTGGACCGACGCGGGGGTTCCTCGCCGCCAGCGCCGGGGCCACCCGCCTGGTGCCGCGCCTGCCGCTGCCCAACGACACCCGCCCTTCGGCCAGCATCGGCGGGGGAATCAAGCTGGATTTCAACGAACGGCTGGCGGCCCGCTTCGAGGGACGCTACTACTGGACCGACAGCGATCCGAAGACCAAGGCGACGTACACCTTTGCCAATCTCGACTGCACTGGCCCCTGCAGCTACACCTACGCCTACCCGAACTCCATGTCTCAGTTCGAGGTGGCCTTCGGGCTGGCGTTCCGCTTCTAGGGGTGGCGACGGGTTCGGCCGGAGCGCCCCAGCAGCGCTCGCCGCCGATCCCGCCGCCGGGAGGGCTGGCAATGGACGTTCTCGAGGAACGCGTGAGCGGCGTACTCGTGCTCGTACCGGACGGCCGCCTGGATGTGGCCGGCGCCGCCGACCTGCAGCTGGCTGCCATCCGACTCGTGGAGGCTGGCGAACGCAGGGTGGTCGTGGATCTGGCCCGGGCCAGCGAGGTCAGCGGTGCCGCCCTGCGCGTCCTGTTGATGCTCGGCAAGCGGCTGGCCGGCCTGGGGGGGGCGCTGGCGGTGTGCGGAATGGCGGAGGAGGCCCGCCGGGCTCTGGAGGTGGCGGGGCTGGGCGAGGCGATCCAGGTGGCGCCCGCTCGCAGCGAGGCGCTGGCCGGGATCAGCACGGCGGGGAGCGAGAAGCAGCGGGTGGAAAGGGTCACCGCGCTGGCGGCTCGCCTGCTCGGCGCCGCACCCACGGCAGGCAAGAAAAAGGCGACAAAGGCAGGGGGGAGCTAGATGACCGGCGGCGACACCCGGCGCAGGGCCTGTCCCACCTGCGGGCACAGCAAGCCGCGGGCGCCGCTATCGCACCCGGAAGGTCATGGGTACGAAGCCGAAGCGCACCTCATCGCCGTCGCGCAGTTCCACTTCCACCCCGGGGCGCAGGCGCTGGCCTCCAACGAAGGTGCCGTTGGCGGTGCCCATCTCCTCGCGCAGGAAGAAACGCCCATCCCGGCAGGCGATACGGGCGTGCCGCCGGGAGGTGGAGCGGCGATCGTCCACCGCCTTGAGGTCGACCTCGGGCTGAAAGCCGGTGGTGGCGTCGAACCGGCCCACGGAGATCTCCCCCTCCGCCGGCACCACGAACTCCGTGCCGGTCGTGTCGTGGACCAACCTGGCGGCCGCCGCCGTCGCTGCCCCCAGGGGCTGGGTCGGAGGCTCCCCGCCCTCGACCTGTGGCGGCGCATCCACATGAACGGATCCCCGTTCCCGCAACCGCTGGGAGAGCTTGCGCAGCATGCGCACGGGGATTTCCGGGTTGGCGTGGATCATCTGGTCGAAGGTGGACTCGTCGATCCGAAGCAGCAGGCAGTCGGTGGCGGCGCGCGCCGAGGCGGTGCGCGGCAACTTCTCCAGCAGCGCCATCTCGCCAAAAAAGTCCCCCTCCTCCAGCAGGGCCAGCCGTATCTGACGCCCATCGACCTCGCGGACGATCTCGACCTCGCCCTCCTGCACGATGAACATGGCATCGCCGGCGTCACCCTCGCGGAAGACGAAATCCCCCGCCCGGACGCGAATGGAAAACTCGCTGCCGTCGTCGGTCATTGCTCCTCCTCCCGGCGGAGTCTGCCAGCGGCACAGATCTCGTCGTGGACCAAGGCTATCGGAGTGACCCGGGGTGGTCAACCGCCTGGCCCGTGGAGCTGAGACCGTGGGAGCCAAACCCACCGCCGAACCTCTGCTCAGCCGGTTGCCGGGCGTGCCCCTGCCTCCCGCCCCGGCGGCCTGCATGACGGCGGCGGCGCAGCTGACGGCCCGGCTGTCCTTCGCCGAGTGGGGCGCCCTCAGAACCGTGGTGATGGTCGGGCGCTCCCCCCGCCTGCAGGAGCTGCACCGCAAGGTGGAGAAGGTGGCCCCCTTTGACGCTCCCGTGCTGATCACCGGCGAGAGCGGCTCCGGCAAGGAGTCCCTCGCCCAGGCCATCTACCTGTTGAGCCCGCGCCGGGGCAAGCCCTACGTGGCGGTCAACTGTCCCCAGTTTCAGGAGGGCAACCTGACGGTGAGCGAGCTGTTCGGGCACCGCAAGGGCTCTTTCACCGGTGCCACCGCCGACCGCAAGGGGTGCTTCGAGCTGGCCGATCAGGGGGTTCTCTTTCTCGATGAGATCGCCGATCTGCACCCTTCCGCCCAGATGATGCTGCTGCGCGCCCTTGCCTACGGCGAGTTCCAGCCGCTGGGGGCCGAGACCACCCGCGCCGCCAACGTGCGGGTGGTGGCCGCCTCCAACCGAACGCTGGAGGAACTGCGTGGCGAAGCGAACTTCCGCGAAGACCTCTTCTTCCGCCTGCGGTACTTCCATATCCACGTCCCCGCCCTGCGCGAGCGCGACCAGGACTGGGCCCTGCTCACCGACTACTTCCTCCACCGCCTGGAGGCCCAGTACGGCATCTCCAAGCGCTTTTCCCCCGCCTCGCTGCGGCTGCTGGAGGAGTATTCGTGGCCGGGCAACGTCCGCGAGCTGGCCAGCCTGGTGACCTTCGCCTATGCCATGTCGGATGGAGACCTCATCGAGCCCAAGGATTTCTCCTCCATGCTCGAGACGCCCTCCACGGCCCCGCGCGACTCGCCCGATCAGCTCCTTGGGAACCTGATGAATGGCACGGTGGACTTCTGGGAGGGAGTGCACAGCCGATTTCTGGCCCGCGACCTCAACCGTGCACAGGTGCGGGAGATGGTGCGACTCGGCCTGCAGCGCTGCGCCAATTCATACCGCCAGCTCCTCGAGCGCATTCACTTGCCGGGCAGCGATTACCAACGATTCATGGACTTTCTGCGCCACCACGACCTCAAGCCGTGAACCAGCTCCCTCTGCGTGCCGTTGCCTTTGACCTCTACGGCACCCTCCTGGCGCTGGACAACCCCCTCCTGCACCGGGAGATCCCGAAGTTGTTCGACGTCCCGGGGCGGCGCTGGCTCAACCTGGTGCGCCACACCCTGCTCCGCCGCTCCTTTCCTGACACCGCCGCCATGGCCACCGCCATTGCCAAGGAGCTCGGCGCCCCCGCCCTGGCGCCCCGCTGTGAGCAGCTCCTGCGAGCGGAGGTGGCCTCTGCTCGGCTACTCCCGGGCGTGCTGGCGACCTTGCAGTTTCTCGCGCGGCGCGGCTTCAAGCTGGGGCTGATCTCCAACCTCTCCAGCGCCCACACCGCACCGCTGGAGGCTTCCGGGCTGGCTGACCTGCTGGACGCCAGCGTGCTCTCCTGCCGGGACGGGGTGGTCAAGCCGGAACCAGAGGCGTATCGGCTGCTCTGCCAGCGGCTGGAGCTGGCCCCGGAGCAGGTGCTGATGGTGGGGGACTCCCTGGCCAACGATGTGCGCGCCCCGACGGCGCTGGGCATGCGCGCAGCGGGCGTGGGAACGGCGAGCGGTGACGAAACCCTCGACGGCGTGGCCGAGCTGGGGTGGCGACGCCTGACCGGGGATTCGCCCCTCACCCCCCTGCTGGCTCCCGGGATGGCAATCCCCTCGCCCGGGGGGCCCGCTGTCGTCACCCGGCTCCAGCCCGTCGGGGAGGATGAAAGGGGGCGGTACAACCTGGTATGCCGGGTGACCGCCCACCTCGACGCCGATCCCGCCCGGGAGTGCACGTTCTTTGCCAAGCGCTACCTGGACCCGGCCTCCGCTCGCCTGGAGGCGCTGGGCCATCAGCTCCAGAACCTCTGCGGCGTGCCCGCCTGCCGGGCAGTCGTGTACGGCGAAGAGGAGCCCATCCTGCTGGTCTCCGCCGCGCCCGGGCTGCCCCTCTCCGGCCCCCCGGACCCGGCAACCGCCTTCGAGATCGGCCGGCAGTTCGCCTTCGGCTACGTCTTCGCCAACGCCGACCTGCGCCCGCGCAACATGCTGCTGGATGCCACCACCTCGCCGCCGCGACTCACCACCTTCGACCTCGAGCATCTGCTGTTGAACCTGGCCGTGGAGGTCGCCCAGTTGCCCGACCCCCTCGATCCGCACGCCATCGACGCCCTGCCCCGGGAGCATCTGGGCAACCTGGTGAAGCGCCGGGTGCTGTCGGCCCGCACCCTGCCGCGGGCGCGGTCCGAGTTCTTCGACGTGCGCCAGGTCCCCCAGGAGGTCACGCAGGCGTTCGGGCGGGGCTTTTTCGACCAGTACGAACTGCTGCGCTCGCGCCGGCGACAGCTGCTGGAGCTGGTGCGGGAACAGGTTTACACGCCACCGTACCTGATTGCTGGCACCCGCGCCTATCGCCGCGCCCTGGCGGACATCGATCTGGAGGATCTCGAGGGACGCCTGGCCGAGAATCCGGCGGACATACTCACCCTGCTGCTCGCCCCCCGTTGATGGAGGGCACGCTCCGGCCGATGGAGCTACGGCTCCATGAACCTGGCTTCCCGCCAACTTCCAGCATGGAGATAGCAACACGGTCTCGATTGAAAGAGTTGGCACGGTCTTTGCTCACTGACCCATTGCGTTGCGCGCAACTCAACGCAGTGGGATTCCCCGAGCACGCCTCGGGAGAAAAGGAGAGAGACATGGCTGACTTGACTCGTGGAGAAGTGCAGGATCTCATCGCCGGATTCGCCATCAAGAACCCGGAGTACCGCCAGGCGCTGCTGGCCAAGCCGCGCGAGGTGGTGGGGGCGCAGATGGGGACGGAAATCCCGCCCTCGGTGAAGGTGACCATCATCGAGGAAAAGCCGGACGAGTTCCACATCATCCTGCCCTACCAGCCCAAGGAGGGGGAGGAGCTGTCGGATGCCGATCTCGAGGCGGTGGCCGGCGGCGGCAAGAAGGGCGGCAGGACCGACACCACCTACACCTGCGACGTGCGCTCCAGCGGCTTCGGCACCCACGTCGAGGTCAACGCCCGCGTCTTCTAGCTGACCCCAATATCGACACAACCGCACCCCCCGGGCGCCCGTGCGGGAGCCCGGGGGAGCTTCCTTCATGACAGGAATCTCTTCCCCTCCGCAGCTCGCTGACTCTTGGCCCGGCCCGGAGCTGGACGGCCGCGCCCTGGTGGAGCTGATCGCCGCCCGCGCCATGACCCTGGAAGAGGTCCTGGGCAGCGGCCGGCACGGGGAAGCCGTCGGCGGCGTCGATGCCGCGGGGCTGCTGGAGCGCTGGAGCCACATCTTTGCCGGCGGCGATCGGGCCGCCCTGCAGCGCCGGCTGGCCTGGGACGGCCTCGATGAACGCCTCATCGCCGCTGCCCTGGGCAGTCTCCCGACCCCTGCCATCCCGCTCTACCTGCAGGCCCTCCCCGACATCCTGGCCGAGCCAGCTCCCCCAGCCCCCTCCTCCGACGAGGCGGAGGTGCCCTTCGGGCACCTGCTCACCCCCTGGGTGCAGCACGCCCGTCGGCGCCTCGCTGCTCTTGCCCCCGACCTCACAACGCTGCTCGCCCCGGGGGCGCAGCGCGCCGCCGAACAGCACCTCCTGGAGCAGCTCTCGGCAGTGGCCGCCGCCGCCCTCCATGAAAGGTTCCACGCCTTTCGCGACTCCCGCCGATCCGGCCCGGCAGACGGCGGCGCCTCCCCCGGCGATCGCACATACCGCGCCTTCGTGGACAGCCTGCGCGGGCCGCAGCTGGCCGGTTTTCTGGTCGCCCACCCGGTGCTGACCCGCCACCTGTTCCTGCTGGCCTGGCAGTGGACCGAGGCGATGGCCGAGTTGGTCATCCGGCTGGCGGATGACCTCGAAGCCCTGGGCCAGGCCTTCGCCGACGGCGACGTCCTCGGGCCGGTGGAGGCCGTGGATACGGGCCTTTCGGATCGCCACGCCGGCGGCCGCCAGGTGGCCGCTCTCCGCTTCGCCAGTGGTGCCCAGGTGGTTTACAAGCCCCGCGACGTCACCCTGGAGGCGGCGTGGGCGGAACTGATGCAGTGGCTGGCGAGGGAGGGGCTGGACTGCGCCCCGCCCGCGCCGCGGGTGCTGGCCCGCCCCGGCTACGGCTGGGTGGAGCGGGTGCAGGCCGAAGAGGTCAGCGACGGGACCGACTTTGCCCGCCGCGCCGGGGCGCTGGTGTTCCTGGCGTGGTTGCTCGGCGGTGTCGACCTGCACGAGGACAACGTCATTGCCACCGCCCACGGCCCCGCGCTGATCGACGCCGAGGCCCTCCTGCAGCCCCTGCGCACCGACCTCACCCGCGCCGCGGCCAGCTCGATCCTGGCCACCGGTCTGCTCACCTTCCCCATCCTGACCGCCCAGGGGTCGCTGGTGGACGCCGGGGGTCTAGTAGGGGGGGCCAGGTCCCCGTCACCGCACCGACAGTGGGAGAACGTCAACACCGACGCGATGCGACCGGTGTCGCGGGCCGCCCCGGCGCGCTCGCCCGCCAACCTTTCCCGCACCCACGGGCAACCGTGGCGACCGACCCGGCGTCGGGCAGAGCTGGAGGAAGGCTTCGGGGAGGCCTACCGCTTCTGCCTGGCCCATCGTCACCGGCTGCTGGATCCCGCCGGACCGCTGCAACCCTTTGCCCTGGCCGAGCCGCGGGTGGTCTTCCGCCCCACCGAGTCCTACGTGCGCCTGCAGCGGGCGCTCCTCGCCCCCGCCTACCAGCGGCTGGGAGTGGAACGCAGCATCGCCCTGGATGCCCTCAACCGGGTGTTCGCCGCCTCCCCCCGACGCCCTCCCCTGTGGCCGCTGGTGGCCGAGGAACGCGCTGCCCTGGAGCGGCTCGACATCCCCCGCTTCACCCTCCCGGCCACCGCCGAGGCGCTGGTCGCCGCCAGCGGCGAGGTGATCCCCGGCGTGGTGGGGCGCTCGGGTTGGGCCAGCCTGGCTGACCGCCTGCAGGGGTTGAGCGAGCAGCAGCTGGCGCACCACCTCCACCTCCTCCGGGTGTGCGCCACCACCCAGCCCCTGGCCGACGAGGAGGCACGCCCTGACGACACCGAGCGGGAAGCCGCTCTGGTCGCCTGGCGGGAAGCGCTGCAGACGGCTGCCGTGCGCTGCGGGGAGGAGATCGAGCGCGCCATCTTTCCCGACCGGACCGCACCGGCGCTCGCCCGGTGGGGAGATCTCGACGCCGCCGACCTCTCCCACGGCCTGCCCGGGGTGGCGCTGCTCTTTGCCGCCCTCCACCGGGTCACCGACGAGCCCCGCTGGCGTTCTCGGGCCAGAGCCTGCTGGCAAGCCGCCCTTTCTCGGCCGCAGCCGCCGGAAAGCCTCGGTGCCTGCAAAGGCACGGGCGGCCGACTCTACGCCCTCGCCCTGCTGGCCGCCCTCTCCGACGACGCCGACGCCGCCGACGCCGCCCGGCGCCTGCTGGCCGCCTTCCCCTGCCGGGCGATCGCCGCGGACCGCCGACTGGACGTCTTCTCCGGCGGCGCCGGGGCGATCCTCGGGCTGCTGGCCACCCATGCGGCCCTGGGCGAGAGCCTGGCGATCGCGCTGGCGCAGGAGTGCGCCCGGCACCTGCTGGCGGTGCAGCGCCCCGAGGGAGGCTGGAGCCCCGCCGATGCCGCCGCCCCCGGCTTCGCCCACGGCGCCGCCGGCATCGCCTGCGCCCTGGCGCGGCTGGCCGCGGTCACCGGCGAGGTTCGCCTGGTTGAGGCGGCACGGCGCGGCCTGGAGTTCGAGTTCTCCCTGTTCGACACCCGCCGGGGCACGTTCCGAACCCCGGCCCGGTATCCCGGCGGTGCCGTCCGCCACGTTTCCATGTCCGCCTGGTGCAACGGCGCGCCGGGGGTAGCCCTGGCCCTCGCCACGGCCGCACTACCCCCCTCTGCCCGGGTCGGCCTCGACGAGGCGCTGGCCGTTACCCGAGCCTGCGGCCTGGCTGGACTTGACCACCTCTGCTGTGGTAGCCTGGGCATCATCGATGTGCTGCTGACAAGCGGGCAGAGACTGGGGCAGGAGTCTCTGATAGGCGCGGCAACTGCAAGGGGGATCGTGGTTTTGCGACGAGCGATGGGCAGCGACACCTTCGCCCTGGAGGAAGCGGTGGCGGCACCGGCCGTGAGACTGGGACTGTTTCACGGTCTGGCGGGCGTCGGCTACCAGGCGTTGCGCCTGGCGGCTCCGGCCACGTTCCCCTCCCTGCTGGCCTTCCTCCTGCCGGGAAACGGCCAGCCATGACGGTCAGCTTCGCCCTGCTGGAGCCGCCCGTCGCTCCGCCGTTCGAGGCGATGACCTTCCCGGCCTATCGCCATCTCCTCGCCCTCGCACCAGCTCCCACCCTAATGCGCGAGCCCACCGCCCGCCAGGTGCAGCCGCTGGCGATGGCCGCCTTGCGGGAAAGCGAGCCCGTGGCCCTGGCCCTGGCGGGCCTGCCGCTGGAGGGGGACGAGCCCCCCGAGCTGCTCTCCCTTTACGTGGTCCCGGCCTCCCGCCGGCAGGGGGTGGGCCGCGCCCTGCTGGCCGCCCTGGAAGGGGAGATCGCCAGCCGCGGGTTCGCCTCGCTGAGCACCGTCTTTACCGCCTCGGCACCGGGCAGCCCGGCCTTTGCCCGGGTACTGGCGGCACGCGGCTGGCCCACCCCGCAACCCCGCACCCTGCTCATGCGCTTTTCCTTGGAGCAGGCGCAGCAGTTCCCCTGGCTGAACCGCTACCCGCTGCGGGAGGGGTGCGAGATCTTCCCCTGGCGAGAGCTCACCCCGGCCGAGCGACAGCAGCTCATCGCCTCCCAACAGGAGAGGGGATGGATCGCCCAGGATCTGGTGCCCTGGCGCTGGGACGAGCATGGCTTTGAACCCGTCACCTCGGTGGGCATGCGCTCTCACGAAGGGGTGGTGGGGTGGGTGATCAACCACGCCCTCGACGAGAACACCCTGCGCTTCACCTGCAGTTACATCCGCAAGGACTACGGACGGCGGGGGCGCATCCTGCCGCTCTACTCCGAATCCATCAACCGCATGAAGGAGGCGGGGTTCACCCGCTGCTCCTTCGTCGCCCCGTTGCACCACGCCACCATGGCGGCGTTCGTGCGCCGCTGGATGGCGCCGTGGGCGGGAACCTTGCAGGAAACCCTGGGCTCAACCAAGAGCCTGGTCAGCCCGGCAGCCACCCCGACAGCGGCGGTGGCCCCACCGGAAGAGTGAAGAATGAGGTGCCCCATGCGTTACCCGATCAAGACTGGCATCACCGCGCTGGTGGTGAGCCTGTCAACCGCCGCCGCCGAGCCGCCCCTGCCCCAGCCCGACTACCAGCCGCCGGCGCTCTCCCAGCGCAGCATCCCCTTGCTGGAGGCCATCAGGATCACGCTGGAGCACGAACCGGCCATCAAGCTGCAGGCAGAAACCGTGCGCCAGCGCCGCGGTCTGGCCCAGCAGGCGAGCGGCTTGTTCGACCTCACGCTGCTGGGCCAATTCAGCTACGAGTACGTGCAGTCGGAGCTCTCCTCCCGGGAGCGAGAGTCGATGCAGGAGAAGCGGGACGACATCCGCAAGGAGCTCGACAAGATCGAGGACCGCCTGCGCGACCGGCAGGAGCGGCTGGACGAGATCCTCGCCAACCGGGATGCCCTGCTGGAGGGGCGCGAGCCGCCCATCCGCTTCGACGACCCCCTGCTGGAGGTGCAGTTCCAGCTGCTTTACCAGCGCTACCTGAGCGCCCCACCGGAGGAGAAGCAGCAGATCCTCAACGACCTGCTGGCCATTCTGCGCTCGAAGGAGCTCGAGGTGCGCGCCGACATGGCCGACGACCTGGCGCGCGCCGCCGAGGCCCGGGAGAAGTTGCGCAACCTCGGCACCGTGCCGCGCATCCAGCGCTCCTACGAGGGCTCCCTGGCGCTGCAGCTCACCAAGCTGTACCGCACCGGCATGAGTCTGGCGCCCTTCGTGGACCTGTCGGGGGGAGGCCTCTCCTACCAGGGCAAGCCCAAGGACGAGGACTTCGGTGGTCCCGGCGTCAAGGACTCCTACAACGCCCGCATCGGGTTTTCCGTGGGCATCCCCCTGGGCCGCGGGCGGGGCGTGGCCTCTGCCGGCGCCGCCGAGCAGGCGGCGATGCTGGACGTGGCCGCCAGCCTGGACGCCCTCACCCACGCCGCCGCGGTGAGCGTGCTCAACACCACCCTGGCCTACTGGAACGCCCTGGCAGCCCAGCAGGTGGTGGACGTGCACTCCCGGTCGACGCAGCTCCAGAGCCAGCTCAAGGAGCTGGCGGAAGTGCTCATCCAGGCCGACGAGCTGCCCCGCGTGGAGCTGGTGCGGGTGCAGGCCCGGGAGGCGGAGGTTCAGGCCCTCCTGGAGGGCTCCCGGCGGGCCGCCCACGAGGCCCGCCTCGCCCTGGCCCGCACCATGGGGCTGGAGGTGCTGGCCACCACCGATGCCCCCGCCCCCGAGGACGACTTCCCCGCCGTTCCTCCCCGGGTGGAGCTGGCCTGCGCCAACGCCAGCCAGCTCGCTGCCGCGGCGCTGGAGCGGCGCCTGGATTACCGCGCCGCGGTGCGCCTGCAGGAGTCGGGCAAGGTGCTCTGGCGCGCCGCCGCCATTGACCTGGCGCCGCGGGCCGACCTCAGCTACTCCACCTGGTACGGCGCCCTCGCCGAGGACAGTGACGTGCTGGAGGGCCTCAAGGGGGTCGCCACCGGCCGCTGGGCCGGCCCCAGCGCTCGCCTCGGCCTCACCTACGAGCAACCCTACGAGAACAACGTTCAAAAGGGCAAGCTGGAGGTGGCCGCCGCCGGCTTCCGGCAGCGCGCCATCACCACCCGCGACCTGGAACGCAGCATCAAGGCCTCGGTGGTGCGGGAGCTGGCCTCCCTGCGAGAGGCGGCCCGCCAACTGGCGCGCACCGAGGAGGCGGTGGCGCTGCACCGGCAGGCGGTGGACAACGAGATGGAGAAGCTGCGCATGGGCGCCGCCACGGTGATCGACACCATCCTCACCGAGCAGCGCTACGTGGATGCGCAGCTGTCGCTCATCGCCGCCCGCCAGCAGGTGGCCCAGATCCTGGCGCGCCTGCGCTACGAAACTGGAACGCTCGTCACCACCGACGCCACCGGCGCCTTCGTGAGTCGCGACGACCTGGGGGCGTTGCCGCCCCTGGCGGAGTGAGGGGGACCGACGCCATGGCCCCGCGTTCGCGCACCCTTTCGATCGTTGCCCTGCTGCTGGCCCTGTCCGCCGTGCCCACCCAGGCGTGGGCCGGGCAGCGCCACCCCGAACCCACCAACCCCTATGCCCC
>JABRVY010000398.1:0-4997 GCA_039961755.1 Acidobacteriota bacterium
CCCCCACCACCGCGTCGTAGCCGCCGGGAAACTCCAGGATGAACTCCTCGGCGAACGCCGCTTGCGCCGCCCGGCGCAGCCGCTCCTCGTCGACGATCTTCTGGCCGTAGGCGATGTTGGCGCGGATGGTGGTGTTGAACAGCACGGTTTCCTGGGTCACCAGGCCGATGTGGGCGCGCAGCGAGGCGAGGGTGTAGTCGCGGATATCGACGCCGTCCACCAGGATGGCGCCGCCGGTGACGTCCCAGAAGCGCGGCAGCAGCTGCGCCACGGTGGACTTGCCGGCGCCCGAGGGCCCCACCAGGGCCACCACCTGCCCTGCCGGAATGACAAGATTCAGCCCCGCCAGTACCGGCTTGTCCGGCTCGTAGGCGAACTGCACCGCGGCGAAGCGGATCTCCTTGCGCACCCCCGAAAACGACCGCGCCCTCGGGGCGTCCTGCACCTCGACCGGGGCATCGATCACCTGGAACACCCGCTGCGCCGAGGCAATCGCCGTCTGCAAGGCGACGTTGACGTTGTTCAGCCGCTTGATGGGAGCGTAGAGAGCGTACAGGGAAAAGAGAAACGAGCTGAAGGTGCCGACGGTCATCTCGCCCCGGCCGATGAGGTGCGAGGCGTAGGCGAAGAGAGCCAGAAACCCAGCCGACCCCAGGATTTCCATCACCGGGGCGGTCATCGCCTGGACCTTGCGCGCCCGTAGGTTGGCTCGGAAGTGCTTGGCGGTCGCCTCGCGGAAACGCGCCGCCTCGAAGGCCTCCATGCAGAAGGCCTTGACCACGCGTTGCCCTTTGAGCACCTCGTCGAGAACCGTATTCATCTCGCCCAGCCGCTCCTGGCTCTGGGTGGCGCGCCGACGCAGGCGCTGGGCGAAGTGCACCAGCGGCCAGACCAGCAGCGGCGCCACGACCACCGACGCCACCGCCAGCTTGAAGTGCAGGGAGAACACGAAGGCCAGGACGCCGAGGAGGGTGAAGGAATCCTGAAACAGGTTCGAGAGTCGATCGGAGATGGCGTTGGTGATCTGCTCCACGTCGTTGGTGGCGCGGGACATCAGGGTTGCCGTGGGTTGTCGCTGATAGAACTCGGCCGACTGGGCCAGCAACGCATCCATCAGGCGATCGCGCAGGTCCTTCACCGCCCCCAGGCCGGAACGAAAGAAGGCGTAGTTTCCCAGATAGACGAAAAAGTTCTTGGCAACCACCGCCAGGAAGGCGAGCAGCAGGATGATCGAGCGATCGCTGGGAAGGTGGCGCCGCAGCTCCTCCTTGGCGACGTCGAACCACCCCTGCAACGCCTTGACGACGCCCACCTGGGGGATCTTGTCGGCACGGGTGGCGCGCGCCACGGCCACGGCCTGATCGGCGTTCACCAGCACCTCGTCGAACACCGGCTTGATGAGGAACAGCATGAACACCGCTGAAAAGGCCACGCCGATCATGCCCCCCACAGCGATGGCAACCCAGCCGAGGTGGGGACGGAAGAAGCCAATCAGGCGCAGCAGCGGTCTCATGGAGGGCCCCCGGTCAACCCGCCCCATTCTACGGCTCTCACCCCCGCGCGCCGCGATCTGGGGAGCCCGTCGCCCACCACGCCTACGTCCACTGCGCCGGCGAGTGAGGCTCGTCGCGCTCTTCGGCCAGCACCGTGCGGGGATCGCGGCCGGCCACCCGGGCGAAGCGCTCACCCAGCCCCTCCACCACCCCTGCCGACTCGTCCACCTCCACGCGCTCGACGCGGTGCAGGGGAAAGAAGAGGGTCACCGGGCCTATGAGGTGCTCCCCATCGCCCGCCCACTGGCGCAGGAAGTCCTCGAACGCCTCCACCGGCACCCCGCGCACCGTCACTCCGGCCGGCGAAAGCTCGAGGAGAACGCCCCAGAACTTCTCCCGCGGCGCGGCGCAGCTCACCACCACCAGGCGCATGGGGTCCACGGGCTCACTCCGCCGGTTGACACAGCTCCAGGAGCACCCCGCCGGTGGACTTGGGGTGGACGAAGCACACCAGGCTGCCGTGGGCACCCTTGACCGGCTGCTCCGACAGCAACTGGAACCCCTCCCCGGCCAGGGCCGCCATGGCGGCATGGATATCCTCGACGTGGAACGCGATATGGTGCAACCCCTCGCCGCGCTTGGCGATGAAGCGGGCGATGGGGGAGTCCTCGGCGGTGGGCTCCAGCAGCTCCAGGCGCGTCCCCTCCACGGGCAGAAACGCCACCCGCACCTTCTGTTCCGGCACCTCCTCGCCGCCCTCCTGCACCAGCCCCAGGGCGCGGTAAAAGGCCAGGCGCTCCGCAAGCGAACTCACCGCCACGCCGATATGGTCGATCTTTCTCATTGCCAGTCCTTTCCCCGGGCGCCCCCTGCCGGGGGCTCCCTACGCCTCGCGGGCGGCGCCGACCCCCTGCAAGCTGGCAAACAGCCGCCTCGCAGCCCCGTGCACGTCCTGCCGCCCCTGCATCACCGCGCCCACCGCCTGCTCCAGCATAGCCTGGAAGTCGCGGCGTACCCGTTCACTGGCCAGGGCCGCCACCAGCCGCAGGATGCGCTCCGCCGCCTGCCGGTGGCGTCGGGCCGCCCGCCGGCCGTTGGCCTCCAGGAACACCCGGTGGCGCCCGATGGCCTGGCGCAGCTCGGCGATGCCTTCGCCGCTCCTGGCCGAGGCGCGGATGACGGGGGGGCGCCACTCCCCTGCCGGCTGCAGCTCCAGCATCCCCTCCAGGGCGGCCACCTGGGCCTCGGCGCCCGGCCGGTCGGCCTTGTTGACGACGAAGATGTCGGCGATTTCCAGGATCCCCGCCTTGGCCGCCTGGATGTCGTCCCCCAGCCCCGCCACCGTCACCACCACCACCGTGTCCACGGTGGAGGCCACGTCCACCTCGTCCTGCCCCACCCCGACGGTCTCCACCAGCACCCACGGAAATCCAGCCGCATCCAGAACATCCAGGGCGTCGCCGGCGGCGGCGCTGAGGCCACCCAGGGCGCCCCGGGTGGCCATGGAGCGCACGAAGGCGCCCCGCCGCAGCAGCTCGGGCATGCGCACGCGATCGCCCAGCAGCGCCCCCCCCGAATAGGGGCTGGACGGGTCCACGGCCAGCACCGCCACCCTCTCGCCCTCTTCCCGCAGCGCCAGGCCCAGCGCCTGGGTGAGACTCGACTTCCCCACCCCCGGCGCCCCGGTCAGACCGACTCGCCAGGCGGCGGTATCGCTCCCCCGCAGGGCGGCCAGCAGCGCCTCCGCCTCCAGGCCGCCGCGCTCCACCACGGTGATGGCTCTGGCCACGGCGCGCTCCTGCCCGGCCCGAACCTGTCCTGCCAGTCCTGCCCCGGGCATCCTCACTCCTGCAGCAACTGCCGCGCGATCACCAGCCGCTGGATCTCCGAGGTCCCCTCGCCGATGGTGCACAGCTTGGCGTCGCGCCACAGCTTCTCCACCGGGTAGTCCTTGGTGTAGCCGTACCCCCCGTGGATCTGCACTGCCTCCTCGGCGACGCGCACCGCCGCCTCGCTGGCGAACAGCTTCGCCTCCGAGGACAGGCGGGTGGTCTTTTCCCCGGCGTCCTTGGCCTCGGCGGCGCGGAAGGTGAGCAGCTCGGCGGCGCTCACCAGCACCGACATGTCGGCCAGCTTGAACTGGATGCCCTGAAACGAGGCGATCGGCCGCCCGAACTGATGCCGCTGGCGGGCGTAGGCGAGTGCCGCCTGCAGCGCCCCCCGGGCGATGCCCAGCCCCAGCGCGGCGATGGAGATACGCCCCCCGTCCAGCACCTCCATCGCCTGCACGAACCCCTCCCCCTCGGCGCCGACCAGGGCGTCGACGGGCAGACGCACGTCCTCGAGGATCAGGGAAGAGGTATCCGACACCCGCATCCCCACCTTGTCCTCCTTCTTGCCCCGCACCACCCCGGGGGTGTCGAGGGGCACCAGAAAGGCGGAGATGCCGCGGTGATCGCTGCCCGGGGCGGTGCGAGCGGTGAGCACCGCCACGGCGCCGACGGTGGCGTGGGTGATGAAGTTCTTGGCGCCCCTGATCACCCAGCCGCTTCCCTCCCGCCGGGCGGTGGTGCGGGTGCCGCCGGCATCGGAGCCGGCCTCCGGCTCGGTCAACCCCCACGCTCCCAGCACCTCTCCCCGGGCCAGGCGAGGCAGCCACTGGCGCTTCTGCTGCTCACTGCCGAAGAGCAGGATATGATTGGTACACAAAGAGTTGTGCGCTGCCACCGAGAGCGCCACGCCGGGTTCCACGGCGGCCAGCTCGGCCACGATGGTGACGTAGTGGCGGTAATCGAGACCAGCGCCGCCATACTCCTCCGGGACCAGCACCCCCAGTACGCCCAGCTCGCCCAGCTGGCGAAAGACCTCGGCGGGAAAGTGCGAGGTCTCGTCCCACTCCCGCACGTGGGGTGCCAGCTCTCGCCGCGCGAAATCGCGGACCATCTCCTTGACGCTCGCCACGCTGTCGTCGGCCAATGCCGCCATCACGCCCCTCCCGCAGGGCCACTGCCCTGCCAGCGAACCACCTCGATACCTCGGTAGTAGGTCTTCAAGATTTCTTCGAAGCTGGCCCCACCCCGCGCCAGGCCGAACGCTCCGTTCTGGCACATGCCCACTCCGTGTCCCCAGCCGCGGCCCAGAAACCGGAAGGTGACGTCCTTGCCCCGCGTCAGCGGCAGCACCACGAAGCGGTTGTCGGGCAGCCCCAGGGCGTAGCGGAAGTCGATGCCCCGCATCTCCTTGCGCTCCCTGCCCCGGTGCAGGGCAAGGACCGTCACCCGCCCCGAGATGCTGCGCCTGACCACCTCCACCCGTTCCACTCCCGACATCTCGCACGCCCTGGCCACCTCAGCGGCGCTGAACTCCCGGGTCCACCACGACCACGAGGACCCCTCGTCCGCCGCCGATCGTACCTCCACCTCCGCCAGCAGCGGTCGCCCACCCTGCAGCCACAGGGTGGCCGGCGCACCCGGCAGCGTGGTCGCATCCCCCCCCCGCTACGCC
>JABRVY010000399.1:0-9474 GCA_039961755.1 Acidobacteriota bacterium
GTCCAGGGGCTGGTGCAGCCACTCCAGGGGGCCGGGGGGCCAGGTGGCCAGAGAGGGAAAGGGCAGCTCGGCCAGGCGCTCCCAGGCGGAGGCGAGGCGGCGGCTGGTCTCCAGGGCCTCCGCCACCCGGCGGGTCAGGGCTGCATCGGGGGCCGAGACCCACTGCAGCGGGCCTTCCCCCCGGGTGGCCAGGGGAAAGGCCTCGGGGCGCAGGCGCTGCAGCTGCGGCCAGCCCGCCTCCGGCCCCAGCCGCACGTAGCGCACCGCCCCCTCGGCCAGGGCCCGCTCCACCTCCTCCGGGGTGCCGGCCTCCCGGTCCCCCGTGGGGCCGAAACGGGGCTCGCACAGCACGTGGAAGACCTCGGCGGCGCCAAACAGGGAGGCGGCCCGCTGCATGGCGGCGGAGATGGTCTTGTAGCCCCCCGCCAGGCACACCCACCGGCGGGCCGGGTCGGGGCAGCGGTGCACGAGCCAGCGCAGGAGCACCTCCTCGAAGCGGGCGTGGTCCTCCTCGGAGCGCAGGTCGGCGAACCCCTCCACCCGGGAGAGGGTGAACTCCGGGCAGGGGTGCCGGCGCAGGTACTCGGCAAGCTGCGCCAGGCCCGCCTCCAGGCGGGGGCTGGCGGTGGTGAGGACGTGCACGGCGGCAAAGCCGCCCTCCCCGAAGCGGTGCATGGCCTCGGGCACCACCGCCCAGGAGGTACCCACGGTGCAAAGCAGGATGCGGTCGCTCACCTCAGTCTCCCCTCGTCAGGCCCGCCCAGGGTTGGCGGCACGGCGGGCCGGGGCGCGCCGGGGGACGGCCCTTGACGGGCCGCCGCCGTTGGCGCAGTTTGGAATCGTCAATTCCGAATTGCGACGCAAAAAGGAAACGCAGCCTCGTTTTTTCCGGTACCCGGAAGCGACGTCGGTCTTGCTCTACCGGGGCCGGGAGCGCCTGCGCGTGGGCGAGGTGTGGTGCCTGCCGGTGGAGGAGTTCCTGCGCGGCTTCATACCCGACGGCCCGCTGCTGCCGCTCACCGGGTGAAGGGCCCCAGGCGGCGCGCGGGGCCAGCTTTCGAGTCACCCCTGTCCTCCTTCCAGGGAGGACACTCAGCGCTTCAGGCGCGCTCCGATCGCCCCGAGCCAGCGCTGGAGCAGGGCGGCGTGGGCGGAGAGGCGGGAGGCGATGGCCGTCGCCAGCGCCTCCTGGTTGGTGGGGATGGTGAGGTTGCGGTCGTCGATCATCTCCAGGGCCAGCGCGGCGTGCTCCTCGGTCAGCAGGCCCGCGGCCGACGATTCCCCGGAGTGGTGTGCCTGGCATGACCCGCGGACCTCCTTCCGGCGTTGTGCGTGTCACCGACAGCTCGAACCGGGCCCTCCCCTACCCGCGCTCCCGGCCGCCCGGGGCGTCGTGCCCCAGACCCAGGAAGTCGCTCCACGCCTCCCGCGCCTCGACGGTTTCGCCTTTCCAGCATGGCAGCGCCACCATCAGGCCGATGAAACGTTGGCCTTGGCGGTGGACCGAGAGCAGCACCGAGGAGGCCCGGCGGGGCTCCGCCTCCCCACAGATGAAGCGCCGCTGTCGATCGTGCTGGCGGGGCCGCACCTCCCGGTAGGCGAGGGCCAGCGCCCCCAGGGCCTCTTCCCACGAGCCCTTGGAATCGGTGATGTGTAAGATCCTGCGATACTTCACCTGGGGCCACCGCGGCAGGGGTCTCGGCAGCTGTTCGCCCGACGCATGCAGCTCTTCCATCCGCTCCCGGAGGACCCTTCCGGCGTGTTCCTGCAACTGGTCATCGCTCGCCTCGACCCCCACAAGGTCCAGGGACCCGAACCCCTTGCGGCTGCGGCAGCCGAGGCCGCCGAGGGCGAGCCAGGCGGCGCACGTTCGCCAGAGCTCGTCCAGCTGCCGGCTCTCGAGTCGCCGGTGCGGCCAGGCGAGGCGCAGGGCCAGCGGCGTCCGCGGCGCCAGAGCGGGACGGACGTACACGGCCGTTCGCCTCGGGCGCCGGTCGGGCCCGAGCAGCGCCGGGTCCCGGCCCTGCTCGGCCGCGGCTCGCTCCTGCCCGATAGGGATGCGGATCGGGCCGTACCCCAGGTAGTGCACGGCCTGCGCACGCCCCTCGCGGATCGTGCCTTCGCGGCGGTCGCGCTGCCGGAAGGAGTACTGCGCCGAGGAGGTGGGGGCCACCTGGCCGCGCGGGATGGGTTCAGGGGCCGCCGCCCTCACCCGCACATCCACTTGCAGGGGGCTTCGCAGCTTCAGCGCCGCCGAACCGAACAGGTAGGCCTCCGCCTCGGCAAGGGTGGTCGGGCTCGAGAACCGGTGCCCCTCGCTGGCCCGCCACCACCACCGCAGGAGGCCCTTGACGGAGGGTGCCCGCACCTCCACCTCCCGCTGGTTGGCGCCGGCCAGGAAGACCGGGGTGACCGTCTCGAGTTTCAGATCGAGGAAGTTCATGCCCCACCTCCTTGTCTGACGAGCTCGAAAAAGGTCGGGGCCCTGCGGCGGAGGTGGTCCGCCAGCCA
Source organism: Acidobacteriota bacterium (assembly GCA_039961755.1). Classification (GTDB taxonomy): domain Bacteria; phylum Acidobacteriota; class Thermoanaerobaculia; order Thermoanaerobaculales; family Thermoanaerobaculaceae; genus CALEVZ01. The sequence goes on from JABRVY010000399.1 coordinate 2,512, forward strand.
CGTCTTCTTCTTCACGGCCGTCCACAACTGCACGGCGAGAGCCGCGGCCCGCGGGTGCCTGTGCCTCCGGGCCAGCTCGTTGGCGAGGGCCTCGGCCTCCGCTTTCAGGTCTTGAGCAGCGGGGATGTCGAGAATGCGCTGGGCGATGGCGGCCAGTTCGGCGTCCACCCCGGCTGCGGGACCGGGAGTCGACACGGCCGTCCTCGCGGGTGGCGCAGGCGCCGCGGTGCCCTCGCCATGTGCTGGAGATTCGCCGCGCTGGGTCGGCGCCGGCGCATGAGCCCCGTCTCCATGGCGGGGGGACTGCGATGGCCAGGCCATCCGCCCGTAGCCGACGGCGGTCTTGGCGCCGAAGCCCAGCCAGTCGAAGGCGAAGGCGAGGGCGGCGGCGAGCAGGCGCTGCCAGCGGGGCAGGCCATGCTCGGCGGCCTCGAAATACGTCCGAACCCTCTCGGGCCATTGAAGTGGCGGGCGAAAGCGGACGATGAAGGCGAACGCGGTGCCCGGCGGGAGGGTGAGAAAGTGAACGAGTTTGGGGTCGCCCCAGTCACCGGGCGCCTCGCCTCTCTGGTAATAGTGGTTGTGGTGAGGGTTCAGGATGTCCACCCGCAGCTTGCCGTCGGCGGGCTCGGGGATCACGTCCCAGAACTCCAGGGCCCCCCGGGTGTGGATCTCGGCCAGCTGCCGCCGGGTGGTGGAGCCCTCCTCGACCCAGGAGAGGACCCTGGCCCCGGCCTGGTCGGCGTCGAGGCCCGGGGTGCCGAGGGCCAGCGCCAGAAAGTCCCGCAGCAGCTCCCGCGCCCCCTCGGCCGGGCCGGCGAGGCGGCTCTGCAGGGCCTCCTGCCAGTGCCGGCGCTCCTCCCGCACCACCTCGGGCTCGTCGCCGGGGGCGGTGAAGCAGCCGCTGCCGGGGTCGAAGCCGAAGAGCCACCACACGGCCGGGATACTCCACCCTTCGGGGTCCGGCTCGAAGAGGGCCAGCTCCTCGGCGGCCCGCCGCACCGCGCCCTTGACCCCCGAGCCGGGCAGGTAGGGCAGGCCGTAAGGGTCCAGGAAGGCGAAGCCGTTCTCCAGGGGGTGCTCGTTGCCCAGGCCGGTGGTGAAGGGGGCGACGGCGCGGGCCTCGAGGGTCCACGCCCCGGCCAGGGCGGCCAGCCGGGCCTGGCGGCCGCGGAGGTCCTTCACGAGCTTCTGGTCCCTTGGCTGCAGCTGCGCCAGGCCGGCAAGTTCTTGGAAACCGGCGGCTTCCCTGAGGAGGCGGGGCCGGCCGCCGCGTTCCCTGACCTCGAACCCGTCGTGCCACACGTCGAGGTAGAGGCGGAAGCGGTGGCCGGGGGGCCCCTGGGCCGCCTCGGTCCCGCAGTATCGGGGGGCTCCCATGGTCATGGCGTCACTCCCCCTGCGCTCGGGCGAACTGCTTGATCCACTTCAGGATCTCCAGGGCCTCCTGGGTGGCGTGGAGGAACTGCTCGACGTCGGCCCCGGCCAGCTGGTGCAGGCGCGCCGAAAAGCCGTCGTTGCTGGTCACCAGGTTCTGCTCCTCCAGCCAGGCCAGCACGTCCTCGGCCAGCTGCCCCGCCCCCTCGTCCTTGTCCTTCAAGAACAGCAGCGCCTGCATGAGGCCGTTGCCCATGGCCAGGGCCGAGGCGGCCCGGGAGGCCTTCTGGTACTTTTCCCACAAGCCTGTCTGGCGGGCCGCCTCCTGCACGCGCCGGTACGCAAAGACCGCCCGCAGCTGATCGGTGGTGTGGGGCATGGCTCACCTCCCCCCCGCCGGCCGGCCGTCGGTTGCGAAGTGCAGCACCACCAGGCCGCGGCCGGTGGTGGCGTCCCCGCCGATCTGCACCAGCTGCCCGTCCAGCGCCCGCAGGTCCTCCAGGACCGCCGCCGCCGCCCGCCCATCTTTCGTGCGCTCCTTGCCCACCATGGCCAGGGAGTAGAGGACGCTTTCGGGGGGCAGGTTTTCCGTGTAGAAGAAGAGCTTTTCCTCCACCGTGCCGGTGACGTCGTCGATCTTCACGTGGGGCTCCACCAGGGTGGCGTGGGTGACGAAGTGGGAGAACACCAGGTCCGAGACCACCACCAGGTGCCGGGCCAGTTTCTGCGAAAAATTCGAAAACCCGAACGCGGCGGGGAAGGCGTTCCCCTGCAGCCACCTGGCGATCTTGCCAGCAAGGTCATTGTTGCCGCTGTGGGTGAGCAGGAGGGTATCGAGAATCACCTGTTCCTCGGGCCACTCGTCGGCGCTGGCCACCCAGCAGGCCATGCCGGTGGGGGCCGCGCCGTTGGCGTCGCTGGCCGGGAAGGCCGGCGGAAGCGCGGGCGAGCCTTTCCCCTCGGGGGGGGGCTCGCCCGGCGTGCGTGCTGCCTGCCCCGCCCCAGAGGCCAGCAGCGCCGCCCGCCGGAAGCGTTCCCAGGCGGTGGGGCAGGTGATCCAGGCGAAGGCGTGGCGGGGGGAGCGCACGGGCAAGAGCAACAGCTGGGCATCGGTGAAGGCCACGCAGCCGGCGTGGGTGATCTCCTCGTTGGACCTCGGCAGGGGGCCGAAGAGCCGGTCGGTGAGCGCCTCCGCCCGCTTCCGGGGGTCCTCTTCGGGCGGGCCTTCCTCCTTGCCAAACCTCGCCCTTGTCACCTCGAGGAAGTGGTCCCGCAGGGCCCCCTTGAGCCCCGAGGCGGCAAAGCAGGGGTGGCCGGTGTGCCTTTCCCGCTGGATGGGATTGTCGATGGCCCCGATGGCCTGCCCGGCCCCCACGTGCACCGGGGACACGCAGTGGAAAAACACGAGCTGCGACTGCTCAAACATGGTTGCCTCCCGCGGCCGCGGCGGGGCCGAGGCTGGCGCGCTTCATCTTGTTGTCCAGGATGCCGTGCACCTTGCGCCAGATCTCCAGTTGATGTTGGACGGAGGCCTTCGACCTGTCGCCGTCGGGCAGAAGCTTGACGAGCTCCTGGGGCAGGCGGTGCGGGATGTGGAACGCCATGGGCAGGAAGGCGGGCCTGCCCCCCGGCCCCAGCACGGCGTGCACCTTGAAGCGCAGCTGGTTGGCCAGGCGGCGCTGGTTCCCCCACGCGCTGACGTTGTGTTTGGTCACGGGGTACGCCAGGAGGTGGCGGTCGGCGAAAGAGCCCGGTGCGCCGGCCAGGAGGGCGGTGCGGAAGGCGATCTTGACCTCGGCGAGCTCCTTCATGGCCTCCTGCCAGGTGCCGTGGGCCCCCTTGCCCCACCACACCAGGGGGCCCCTGGCGTCCTTGCCCGGCGCCGCCGGCCACTCCTGCTGCAAGCATTCCTCGAGAGAAAGGAACAGCCCCTGAAGCTGCCGTAGGTCGGTGAGGTCCGCGAGGGGATGGCCGTCTTCCCGGAAGAGCTGCAGGGACCCCCAGCCGTTGCGGCTGCGCCCCCCCACCGTGCCGAACCAGTGCAGCAGCATCGCCAGCCAGGTGACTCGCTTGCCCAGGCCCTCCCCCGCCCGGGCGGGCCAGGAGAGGGTGAGGCGGGTGGCGCTGCCGGCGTCCAGGGCCGGCGGGGCCTTGAGCACCGAGCCCTTGCCCTTCTCAAACATGAGAGGTCCGTACCCCGCATACAGGAGAGCCCCCACGGGCATCGGCACATTGGGGTGCTTGACGGTGCTCTCCCCGGCGAGGGCGGTCATGGTGCCCGGCTGCCAGCGCTCCAGGGCCAGGCGCAGGGGGCTGCGCACGAACCAGGCCTTGCCATCGGGCGTCTTGAGCCAGGCGTGGCCGAAGGTCTCCCCCTCCCGCTCGCGCAGGGCGCCCACCGACGGGTGTTTGCCTCTTGCGGCGTGCTGGGCGAACAGGAGCAGCCGCCACCACTGGCGCAGGGCGGCCTTCAGGGGCGGGGTGCGCCACTCCCCCCGCTGGGCGGCGTCCCCCAGAAAGCCAGGGGTGACCAGGCGCAGGATGTAGGTCTGGCAGGGCATCACGCACCTCCCGGGTCTTTGGGGAACTGCAGGGGGGGGAGGGGCTTGACATCCCGCGTGCCCATCCGGCCGTAGCCCACCGCGGTCTTGGCGCCGAACCCCTGCCACTCCCAGGCGAAGTGGAGGGCGGCCTCGACCAGCCCCCGCCAGCGCGGCTCCAGGCTGGCCCGCACTTCCTCCGGCCACTGCACGGGGGGGCGGAAGCGGACGACGAAGGTAAAGGTGCTGCCCGGCGGGAGGGTCAGGAAGTAGATGGGCACGGGGCTGCCCCAGTCGCCGGGCGCCTTGCCCTCCTGGTAGTAGTGGTTGTAGTGGGGGTTCATGATGTCCACCCGCAGCTTGCCGTCGGCGGGCTCGGGGATCACGTCCCAGAACTCCAAAGCCCCACGCAGGTGGAGGTGGTTGAGGAGCTCTCGCCCTCCCTCCCCCCGCAGCGCCGCCAGGACCTGCTCCGCGCCCTCCTTTCCGCGGGGGCTCGCTGCGCGGCAGAAGGCGTCCAGGAGCCTTTTCCCCTCGCCGTCCAGCCGCTCTAGGTGCTGCCGGTAGGCGTTGCGCCAGGCCTCCCGCTCCTCGGCGATCACCTTGGGGTCACCCTTGCCGTCGCCGGCAAGGAACGCCGAGGTGGCGTCGAAGCCGAAGAGCCACCAGACGGCCGGGATGCTCCACCCGTGGGCCTCGGCCTCGAAGAGGGCCAGCTCCTCGGCGGCCCGCCGCACCACGCCCTTCACCCCCGAGCCGGGCAGGTAGGGCAGGCCGTAGGGGTCCAGGAAGGCGAAGCCGTTCTCCAGGGGGTGCTCGATGCCCAGGCCGGTGGTGAAAGGGGCGGCAGCCGTCGCGGTGGCGGCGAAGGCACCCACACGCTCCGCCTCTTTCTTTTGCCGCGCCACCGCGGCCGCCACCATGTCCTTGTAGGTCTTGCCGAGGGGCACGATCTCGTGCAGCACCTCTCGCTTGGCTTCGGCAGCAACGGCCCACGTCGCCGACCAGCCACGGAAGTACAGCCGGAAGGTGTGCCCGGGGGGTGCCTGCTGGAAATACGAGGCCGGGAGGTTGGCCAGGTACGCCGGCGCGGCCAGTCGATAACCGCCGCCAGCCGCGGGGCCCCAGCCATGCCCGCCGCCGGGGCCGCCACCGCCGCCAGCTTTGTGAAAGTGACCTCCGCCAGGGAACGCGCCGCCTCCGTGACCGCCGCCATGCGGGGGTGGGCTCCCTCCCTTGTGTTGAAACTGTGGCGACATATCCCACCCCCTACCCGCGCGCGGCGGCGAACTGTCGGATCCACTTGAGGATGGCCAGGGCCTCCTGGGTGGCGTGGAGGTACTGCTCGGAGGAAACCTCCGCCGAGGCCAGCTTCGCCATGGCCCCCTCGAACTGGCTGGAGGTGAGGAACGGGCAGGCCGCCTCAGGCTTGACCAGCCAGCCGAGGATGTCCTTGAGCAGTTTCTCGTGGTGACCCTTCCCCTTGGACTTGAAAAACGCCAGGGTCTGCATGAGGCCGTTGCCCATGATGAGGGAGGGGGCGGCCTTGGCCAGGTTCACGTAGTCGGAACTCACCTCGGCCACGCATCCCCAGGCGTAGGCGGCACGCTTCTGATCCAGGCTCTGGGACATGGCACCCTCCTTACCCTGCCAGGCTCACCGCCACCAGCCCGCGGCCGGCGGTGGCGTCGCCGCCGATCTGCACCACCTTGCCGGACAGGTTGCGATCGAGCAAGTTGATGACCTCCTTGGCCTTCTTGGTGCCGTTGGCCGACTCCCCTCGCTTGACCCGCTGCTGGGAGGCCATGGCCACGGAGACGAACAAAGCCTCGGGGGGCACGTTTTCGGTGTAGAAGAGGCCCCCGTCGTCGGCCGTGCCCGACTCGTCGTTGATGCGCACGTGGGGCTCCACGGTGGTGGCGTTCTGGACGAAGTAGTCGAAGCGGGTGTCGGTGAGCACGAGGAGGTGCTTCTTGAGCTTGTCCTTGAAGAAGGCGTAGCTCTCCTCATTGGGGATGGCCTTCTCGGCCAGCCAGTCCGCCACCTTGCCGAGCTGCTCCCGGGCGGCCTTGTCGATCCCCGCCGTGAACTGGAAGGCCTCGAGGATCACCACCTCGGCGTCGGCGTTGTTGACCTTGGCCTTGACCGCCAAGCCCGAGTTTTCCCGCACCAGGCACACGTCGTCGTTGGTGGGCCTGGGGACCGACCAGGGAGCGTCCTCCCCCACCAGCTCCGCCGCCCGCTTGAGGCGCCCCAGGGCGGTGGGGCAGGTGGCGTACACGAAGGACTCCCGCAGGGAGCGCACGGGGAAGAGCACCACCTGGGCGTCGGTGAAGGCCACCGCCCCGGCGTGCTCGGCGTTGCCCGCCTCGGGGCCGAAGACCTCCAGGGTCGTTGGCTTGCCCTCGGCCCTTTCGAACTCGTCGCGCAGGGCCCCCTTGAGGCCGGAGCCGGCAAACACGGGGTGGCCGGTGTGGCGCTCCCGCTGGATGGGGTTGTCCACCACGCCGAGCGCCTGACCCGCCCCCATGTGCACGGGGCTCAGGCAGTAGAGAAACATCAGTCGCTTTTCTTCAAACATGACACCCTCCTCACTTTGCTTCGTTGTGCCGACCGGGCCAGCTGGCCACCAGGAAGTTGTTGAAACCCTCGGCCTTGCGCTGCAGCCAGACGGTGTCGTAGCTGTCCGTGCCGCCGCGCCGGGTGAGCTCGTCGCAGATGAGGTCCCACAGGTGCTGGAGGTACATCTGCACGTCCCCCTGCACCTGGTCCAGGTAGTACACGCTGCCGGCGGGGACCGCCCGCTGGGCGGGCTTGGGCCGGTGGGCCGGCACGTCCCACCCCGAAACCACCTGGGCGCGGGAGACGGCGGCGCACGCCAGCCGGGCGGAAAACCCCTCGCAGGCAACGCGGTACTCGCCGTTCTGCGGCTGCACCCCGGGCAGCAGCCACCCCCCCGGGAAGAGGCCGGGGGTGAGGAGCACCAGGGCGAGCTTCCCGTCCTTCGGCGCAACACCTGCTTCCGCGGGCCCCGTCACCACCTGGA
>JABRVY010000400.1:0-9650 GCA_039961755.1 Acidobacteriota bacterium
GGGGGGGACGGTCATGAACCTCACCGGCCTTCTCCACGGCGACCGCGGCACCACGCTCACCTGCGCAATTCAGGTGGAGCAGCGCATCCATCTGCGGGGCGCGGGGTTGTGCCACGGCACTCGGGAGGGCGCGAGCGAGAGCTTCCGCCTGCGGTTCTGACCTCCCCCCAAGCGGTGCCCTCCCACCTCCATGACGCTCCCCGAGGGAGGCGCAACGCCCGAATCGTTCACCGCTACCGCCCCCGCCCGAAACCCTGAAGTTCATGCAAGAAAATAACTTCCTGATTGCCCGCCAGCTCCCGCGGCGGCCTAGAGAAAAATTAGAAATAGCAGGTCTCGCCCTGCCATTTTCTTCGACAACAACGCGCCGTGACCGGCGCCGCGGGAGAAAGGGGATCGAACATGCGTACTTTCATGATCGTCACGATGATCGCTGGGTTGACCGCCGCAGCCGCCTCCGCCGGCAGCTACGGCAAGACCAGGGGCGCCGACATCGTTCAGGTGGCCGTGAGCGCCGGAAACTTCACCACCCTGGCCACCGCTCTCCAGGCCGCCGGGTTGGTGGACGCCCTCAAGGGGGAGGGGCCGTTCACCGTCTTCGCCCCCACCGACGAGGCCTTCGCCAAGCTTCCCCCCGGCACCGTCGAGGCTCTCCTCAAGGACATTCCCCGGCTGAAGGAGATCCTCCTCTACCACGTGGTGCCGGGCAAGGTCACCGCCCAGCAGGTCGCCTCGCTGCGCACCGCCAGCACGCTGCAGGGGGGCAACGTCACCGTCAACTCCAGCGGCGGTGGCGTCACCATCAACAACGCCAGGGTCGTTGCCACCGACGTCATGGCCTCCAACGGCGTCATTCACGTCATTGACACCGTCATCCTGCCACCCGCCAGGTAGGTGACGTCGACCTGGGCCTGTCGCGCCCGGCGGAGGCCGACCCTCCGCCGGGCCTTCGCCCCCCCGGAGCCCGTCATGAATCTCGCCATCGTCGGCAGCGGAATTGCTGGACTCGCCAGCGCCTGGCTTCTCCACCGCCGGCACCGGATTACCCTCTTCGAAGCCCACCAGCGCCTGGGCGGGCACACCTGGACCGTTGACGTGAGCGAAGGAGAACGCTCCCTCGCTCTCGACATCGGCTTCATGGTGTTCAACCACCATACCTACCCCAACCTCACCCGGCTGTTCGACCAGCTCTCCATTTCCACTCACGCCGCCGACATGTCGCTGTCGGTGAGCTGCCAGGCCTGCCGCATGGAGTACAACGGCGGCTCCCTGCGGGGGCTCGCCGCCCAGCCCGCCAACCTGCTCCGGCCCCGCTTCTGGCGCCTGCTCTCCGGCATCCTCGAATTCAATTGGCGGGCCGGCACCGCCCTGGCATCCGGCGGCATCGACGACCATGAGCCCCTCGCCCGGCTGCTGGAGCGTCTGCGTCTGGGCGAGGAGGTGGCGCGGCACTACCTCTACCCCATGGCCGCCGCCATCTGGTCCTCGGGCACCGGCGCCATCGCCGACTTCCCGGCCCGGTCGCTGTTGCAGTTCATGGCCAACCATGGCCTGCTGGGCGTCACCACCCACCACCAGTGGTACAGCGTGCGGGGGGGCGCCGCCACCTACGTGCGCGCCCTCGCCGCACCGCTCGGGAAGGGAATTCGCACCGGGGTCAGGGTCACCGCCGTCGAGCGAGCCGAAGCTGACGTCCGTCTCCACTTTGCCGACGGCGGCAGCGAGAGGTTCAACGGGGTGGTCATCGCCACCCACGCCGACCAGGCACTTCAGCTGCTCGTCGACCCCACCCCGGAGGAGCGGGAGCTGCTCGGCCCCTGGGCTTACTCCTCCAACCGGGTAGTCCTGCACACTGACGCCTCGCTGCTGCCCTCCCGCCCCGCTGCCCACGCCGCCTGGAACGTCCTGCAGCGGGAGTGCGCCCGGCCGGGGGAAGAAGTGTGTGTCACCTACCTGTTGAACCGCCTGCAGGAGGTGGACAGCCGGCGGCAGTACCTGGTGACCCTCAACCCCATCACCCCACCCGCCAAGGAGAAGATCTTGCTGGACACGACCATGCGCCACCCCATCATGAGCGCCACCAGCCTGGCGACGCAGCCGCACCTGCCCCGCCTGGATGGAGTCAGGCGCACCTGGTTCTGCGGCGCCTACCACGGTTGGGGGTTTCACGAGGATGGGCTGGCCGCCGCCGTTCGTGTCGCCGCCGACCTGGGAGTGGGGTTCCCGTGAAGGTCGAGCACCTTTCCTCGGCCCTCTACCGCGGCACCCTGCGCCACACCCGGCTGGCCGAACGCGGGCACTCCTTTACGTACAAGACGTACCAGGTGCTGCTCAACCTGGACGAGCTGGCGGCGCTGCCCGGGAACATCTGGCCGTTGGGGTACAACCGGCCGGCCCTGACCACCTTTCACGACCGCGACCACCTGCACCTGGGCGATGAGCCGGTGCCCACCAAGCTGCGCCGCCTGCTACACCGCGCCGGCATCGAGCCCCCCGGCGGTCCCACCCTGCTCCTCACCAACCTGCGGGTGCTGGGGTACGTCTTCAACCCCGTATCCTTTTATTACTGCCTCGACCCCGAGCATCGCCTGCGCCTGGTGGTGGCCGAGGTGAACAACACCTTCGGCGAACGCTACTGCTACCTCCTCACCGACCTCACCCAGGCCACCGGCGGGGTGATAGCGGAGGCCGACAAGGTGTTTCACGTCTCGCCCTTCTTCCCCATCGCCGGCCGCTACCGCTTCTTCTTCTCCCCGCCGGGGGAGAGCCTGGCCGTGCGCATCGAGCTGCGGAGGAACGACGCCCTGGATTTCTTCGCCGGCTTCCAGGCCACCCGCTCACCCCTCACCACCCGCACCCTGCTGGCGGCCCTGGCGGGGGTGCCGCTGGTCACGGTGAAGACCACCCTGGCCATCCACTGGCAGGCCCTGCTCCTCTGGCGCAAGCGCATCCCCTTCCACCGCAAGCCCTCTCCCCCCCCATCGTGGCTGGAGGAGCGCTCGTGAGCGCCGCCGCCGGCACCCGCGCCGAGCCCTGTGCCCCCGGGGGGCTCGCCGCCCTGGCCTGGCGCCGCGTGCGCGACGCCCTCGGCCGGCTGCCCGAGGGCAGCCTGCACCTCCTGCTGCCCGACGGGAGCAGCGAGCGGTTCGGACCGGGCGAGGGGCCATCCGTCACCCTCGAGGTGTCCAGCTGGAGGTTGTTCCGTCGCCTGGCCCTGGCCGGGGATGTGGGGTTCGGCGAGGGGTACATGGCCGGGGAGTGGCGCACCGACGATCTCCCCGGCCTGCTGCGACTGTTCATCCGCGCCGGCCAGGAGGTGCAGGGGGTGGCGCGGGGCACCGCTGCCCTTCGCCTGGCCCGCCGGCTGCTGCACCTCTCCCGCCGCGCCACGCGCTCCGGCAGTCGCCGCAACGTGGCCGCCCACTACGACCTCTCCAACGACTTTTACCGCTTCTGGCTCGACCCCTCCATGACCTACTCCTGCGCCATCTTTGCCCACCCCGAGGAGCCCCTCGAGCTCGCCCAGCGGCGGAAGCTGGAGCGGGTCGCCCGGCTGGCCGGCCTGGGGGCGGGACAGCGGGTGCTGGAGATCGGCTGCGGCTGGGGCAGCTTCCTGGAGCTGGCCGCCTCCCGCGGCTGTGACGCCCTCGGGCTCACCCTCTCCCCGGCCCAGGCCAGCCACGCCCGCGCCCGGCTGGCCGCCGCCGGCCTGCCGGCGCGGGTGGAACTGGTGGACTACCGCGACTGCGGCGGCGTCTTCGATGCCGTGGTCTCCATCGAAATGCTGGAAGCGGTGGGACATGCACGCCTGCCCGAGTTTTTCGCCGCCCTCGACCGCCTGCTGGCCCCCGGCGGGGTTGCCGTCATCCAGTCCATCACCATCCCCGACCACCGCTACCGGGCCTACCGCCGCAACCCCGACTTCATCCAGAAGCACATCTTCCCCGGCGGTCACCTCCCCTCCCTGGCCGCCATCGCCGCGGCCCTGGTGCCCACCCGGCTGGTCATCGACAGCCTTGAGAACATCGGACCCCACTACGCCCTCACCCTGCGTCGCTGGCGCGAGGCGTTCCTCGAGCAGCGCCCCGCCATCCGGGCCCTGGGGTTCGACGACACCTTCCTGCGCCGCTGGGAGTACTACCTGGCCTACTGCGAGGCGGGGTTTGCCGAACGGGTGCTGGGCGACCTCCAGCTCACCCTGCGCCGCGCCGGCGAGCCCCCCCGCACAGGAGCGACCCCGTGAGCCGACTTCTCGAGCTGGCGGAGTGCGGCCTGCTGCCGGACGCGGCCTTGCGCCTGGGCATGCGCCGACTGCTGCGGCGGCGCCTGCGGCGGGAAACCGCCCATCCCCGCCCTGTGGAGGAACTCGTCCGGCACCTCGGCGACAGCCCGGTCGCCCTGGTGCCGGAGCTGGCCAACCGCCAGCACTACGAGGTCCCCGCCGACTTCTTTCGCCTGGTCCTGGGCCCCTGGCTGAAGTACTCCTGTTGCCTGTGGGAGGAGGGCGTCAGCACCCTGGCCGAGGCCGAGGAGGCGATGCTGGCACTGACCGCCTCCCGCGCCCAGCTGGAGGACGGCCAGGAGGTCCTGGACCTGGGGTGCGGGTGGGGAGCCTTCACCCTGTGGGCCGCCCGGCGCTTTCCCCGCTCGCGCTTCTTGGCCGTCTCCAACTCCTCGAGCCAGCGGGAGTTCATCACCGCCCGGGCGGCGGAACTCGGGCTCGCCAACGTCCGCGTGCTCACCGCCGACGTCAACGGCTTCGTCCCTGCCGCCGGCAGCTTTGACCGCGTGGTGTCGATCGAGATGTTCGAGCACGTGCGCAACTACCCCCTCCTGCTGCGGCGGATCGCCGCCGCCCTGCGGCCCGGCGGCCGGCTCTTCGTGCACATCTTCTGCCACCGCACCCTCGCCTATCCCTTCGAGGAGGAGGACAGCTCCGACTGGATGGCCCGCCACTTCTTCTCCGGCGGCCTCATGCCCTCCCTCGACCTGCTCACCCACTTCCAGGAGGACGTGCGGCTCGACCAGCGCTGGGTGGTGGATGGCCGCCACTACGCCCGCACCCTCGAGGCGTGGCTGGAGCAGCTGGACGCCCACCGGCCGGCGGTGCGCGCCGCCCTCGCCCCCTGCTACGGCACCGCCGACCTCGACCGCTGGGTGCAGCGCTGGCGCATGTTCTTCATGGCCTGCGCCGAGTGCTTCGGCTACGGCAACGGCGGCCAGTGGCAGGTGGGGCACTATCGCTTTTCGCCACGGGCGGGGTGAGGTCAGGGGCGCCGGCGGCCGCTCCCCCCCTGCCAGGCCGGGAATTCGGCGGCGTTCACTCGGCCAGGAGCTGGCGCCGAGCCTCCTCCAGCTCGGCCCCCTGCGCCTCGTCCAGCACCGGAAACTCCAGCTGGAGATTCTCCAGGGCCGTTACCAGAGCGGCCGCCACCACCAGCCGGGCGAACCACTTGTGGTCGGCGGGCACGACGAACCAGGGGGCGTGGGGAGAGGCGGTGTGGCGGATCATCTCCTCGTAGGCGGCCATGTAGTCGTCCCAGTGGCGACGCTCGACCACGTCGCCGATGGCGAACTTCCAGCGCTTTTCGGGGGTTTCCAGCCGCTCGAGAAAACGCCGGCGTTGCTCCTGGCGCGACATGTGGAGAAAGAATTTGAGCACCACCGTCCCGTTGCGGGTGAGGTAACGCTCGAAGGCGGCGATGTCCTCGAAGCGCTGGCGCCAGATGTCCGGGCCGACGAGCTCAGGGGGTAGCTTCTGCCGCGCCAGCACGGCTGGGTGGACGCGCACCACCAGAACCTCCTCGTAGTACGAGCGATTGAAGATGCCGATGCGACCCCGCTCCGGCAGCGCGCGGGTGGTACGCCACAGAAAGTCGTGATCCAGCTCCTCCGCCGAGGGCACCTTGAAGGAGGTCACCTGGCACCCCTGCGGGTTCACTCCGGACATCACGTGCTTGATCACCCCATCCTTGCCGGCGGCGTCCATCCCCTGCAGGATGACGAGCAGAGCCCAGCGGTCCTGGGCGTAGAGGCGCTCCTGGAGCTGCGTCAGGCGAGTCAGCCACTCCTCCGCCAGCCGGCTCTGGGCCTCTTTCTTGGACATCTCTACCCCGCAGGTATCACCCGGCGCCACGGCGCCAAGCGAAAACGAGGCTCCTCGCTCGATGCGCAGAAGATCCAGGACCTTTTCGATCGTTGCCATGGCTTCCTCCCCCGCGGGCGTCTCGTGCGCCGCCCGGCGACGGTGCACCGTGAAGAGTACTGCATACGTCGCCCCCTCTTGCCGCAGCGCGTCATGCCGAGCTAAGCTATCCGAGCGGTGCCGCGCGCTGGGAGGAACCATGGCGACTCGCATGAGAACGGCTCTCCTTCTGGCTCCCCACAACCTCAAAGGGAACAACCTCTGTGACGCGCTGCGGCAGCAGCCGGAGCTGCACACCACCCCCCAGGCGCGTGGTTGTACGTGCCGCGGCAAGGGTTTGACCCTGCGCATCGAGGTGGTGCGCTCCGCCGCCGAGGCACTCGACCTCCTGCGGCAGGAGTACTACAACCTGCTGATCGTCGACTGCCGCAACCCCGGCGGCGGCGACCACGAGGTGGCGGCCCGCGAGGGAGAGGTCAACGGCTTTCTCGAAGCGCTGCGACGGGAGCCCGATCGCGAGCGTCGCTACCCGTTTCGGCGCATCGTCGCGCTGGTTGGCGACGCCGACCCCTCCCGCGCCGATCGGGTCATCTTCGCCATGGGTGAGCGCCACGTGGGCGCCTGCGTGCGCGACCGCTCCTTCACCCACGCCCACACCCCCGAGCAACAGGAGCAGGCTCGCCGCCGCTTCGTGGCCGAGCTGTGGGACCTGTGCCGCCGCACCCTCACCGAGAAACGGCGCGGCAAGCGAGCCATCTGTGCGGCCGGCGGGGGGCTTTCCGGGCTCTACTACGAACTGGGGGTGCTCAAGTGCCTCCACGACGCCAGCGACCTGGACGTGGGCACCTTCGACATGTACTTCGGCATCTCCGCGGGCGCTCTGGTGACCGCCGGGCTGGCCACCGGCTTCACCATCGATGAGCTGATCGCCAAGTTCGGCGGGCTCGACCGCGGCTGGCCCTACCGGCTGCGCCTGGAGTGGCGGCACCTCAACCTGGCCGAGGTGCCGCGCCGCCTTCTGCTGGCGCAAAAGGCCTTGCTCGAGTACGTGAGCCGGCTGGCGCGCAACGAGGACGAACTGTCGGTGGCGGCCATCCTGGGTACCTACGGCAACTTGCTGGGGCCCATCTTCGACAACCGCCCGCTGGAGGAGGGGGTCCGTCGGCTGCTGTCGAGCCCTGGCCACAGCAACGACTTCCGCCAGCTGCCCCGCCCCCTGTACATCGGCGCCACCGACCAGGATCGCCGCGAGCACGTCCTCTTCGGCGACGTCGGCTGGGACGACGTGCCCATCAGCAAGGCAATCCAGGCCAGCACCGCCATGCACCCCTTCTTCCCCAGCGTCGAGATCAAGGGCAGGTACTTCACCGACGGCATCGTCACCCGCACCTCCAACCTGCGCGCCGCCATCGACAAGGGGGCCGACCTGATCATCGTCGTCGATCCCTTCGTGCCGCTGATCACCGACCGGCCGGGCAGCAACGCCCGCATGGGCAACATGTGGGTGATGGAGCAGGACTACAAGACCATGTCCTTCACCCGTTACGAACAGGCGCGCAACGAGATCCTGCGGCGTAGCTCCAAGATCAGCGTGTACACCTTTGTACCCTCCAACCGCATGCGGCACCTGATGAGCAATCAGAACCCGTTTGTGGCCAGGAACTTCCACGCCATCGTGTGTCAGGCCTACTCATCCACCTTCCGACGGCTCAAGGTGCTGGAGTACAAACTGGCGGGGGAGCTGGCCTCCCACGGGTTGACCTTCGACCTCGGACCGGTGGCGGCCAAGGTGGCCGCCCTCTCTGCGGCGCCCAGGCCCGACGCCGCCCTGCTCCTCGGCACCGCCCGCGCCGGCTCGGGACGGGCCGACGTGGCCTAGGAGCCTATCCCGCCTCCAGCGAGAACTCCATGAAATCGAACCACGTCCCCATGCCGTTGAGGGAGTCGATCTCCGCCTGCACGATGGCCAGGTGCCCGGCCTCGATCTCCAGAAACCGCGCGAACATGCCGCGGTCCGCCTCGGGCAGGGTGTCCACCAGCTTGCGGTAGAAGGAGCTGGTCTGCCGCTCCAGCTCCAGCGCCACCTTCAGCAGCTCCAGCTCCTCCTGCACCGCCACGGTGCGGTCCGGGCCGCCGCTCACCTTCCGTCGCGCCTCGGCCACCCACTCCAGCGGCGGCAGCTCGGTCGCCAGCTCGGGGGAGGAGATCTTGCCACCCTGGCTCCACTCCGCCAGCCGGCTCTCGAGGTACTCCACGTGCCCCTGCTCCTCACGGGCCAGGGTTTCAAAGACCCGCTTCCCCTGCGGGTTCAGGACCTGCTCCCGCGCCTTGAGGTAGTGATCGCGCACCTGGTGCTCGTAGTGGATGGCGGTGGTCAGGGCTTCCTTGAGATCCATGCGATCGCTCCCCGAGGCTGCTCGCGCAACCCCAGCGGTGAGCATAGCCCCTCCCCCCGCCCTGTCAAGTTGCCCACCGGGTGAAGCCCGACCAGCGAGGGATGAAACTCGGGAGAGGCCATGACGTCACCGAGTGCCGCCAGGGCTCCCGAGTTTCTCTGGAGCGCGCCCTCCCCGATACCGATACGGTCACGGACACGGACACAGGCACGGACACGGACACGGACACGGGCACGGTTTGCCGCGACCCATGGTCGGGCGTTGGTGGCGGCGAACCCCGCCGCTACCGGCGAACCCGCACCGGGAAGGGGGGCCGTTGGGGGATCACCGGCGGATTCTTTTCCAGCTCCGCCAGGACGATTTCGATGGCCTTCTCCAGCTGCGGGTCTCGCCCGGCGATGACATCAGCGGGCAGTTGCTCCACCTCCACGTCGGGGGGGACGCCCTCGTTTTCCACCACGAAGCCGTCCTCGGTCCAGATGGCCAGGTTCGGGGCGGTGACGAACCCCCCATCCAGCAGCACCGGAAAGCCCAGGATCCCCACCAGCCCACCCCAGGTGCGCCGCCCCACCAGGGGGCCCAGTCCCTCCTTGCGGAACATCCAGGGCAGGAGGTCCCCCCCGGAGCCGGCAGTCTCGTCGATGAGCATCACCTTGGGCCCGTGGATGGCGGCCAGCGGGGTGCGCAGGTCGGCCCCGTAGCGCATGGCCCACCAGGCGATGTGGGGGCGCCGCAGGATGTCGATGTAGTAGTCGGCCACCTGGCCGCCGCCGTTGTGTCGCTCGTCCACGATGATGGCCTGCATGTGGTTCTGCGGGAAGAAGTAACGCTTGAAATACTCGTGCCCCAGGGTGGTGGTGTTGGGCACGTACACGTACGCCACCCGGCCCCCCGTGGCGGCGTGCACCTTGCGGATGTTCCCCTCCACCCAGTCGCGGTTGCGCAGCGCCGCCTCGTCCTCGATGGGCACCACCGTGACGGTTCTCGCCCCGCGGCCCGAGGGGTCGGGCCCCACCGTGATCTCCACTGTTCGCCCGGCGGTATTCTCGAAGCGGGCGTGGAGATTCTCCGGGGGCGCGAGCTCCCGCCCCGCCACCGCCAACAGGTAC
>JABRVY010000401.1:0-7988 GCA_039961755.1 Acidobacteriota bacterium
GGTGAGAACCCCCCGAAACCTCCCAGGCCGCCGCCCCGGTAACCGGCGCCGAAGCCGCCGGGGACGCTCCCCCACGTTGACGAACGTCGGCCACCGAGGCGAGTGGGCGGCGGCCCGCTGGCAGCTGCGGCCAGCTTGAGGACGAGGATGAAGACGATCAGGATGATCGCCAGCACGATCAACCCGAGAATGGGCCGGCGCTCACCCCTGGCCGGGGGCGGGGGCGAGCCGGAAAAGATCTGCTCGAGGGCGCTCGCCAGCGCTACCACTCCGCCCCCGAAGTCGCCACGGGCGAAGTGGGGGCGGACCGTCTGGTCCAGCAGGCGGCGGGCCACCGCGTCCGGGATCGACCCCTCGAGCCCGTACCCCACCTCCAGGCGCATGCGGCGCTCGGCGAGAAAGGCGAAGAAAACCACCCCATTGTCGAGACCCGCCCGCCCCACCCGCCACGCCTCGGCGCAGCGGATGGTGAAGTCCTCCAGCGCCTCGCCCTCCAGACTTGGGAAGAACACTGCGATCACCTGGTGACCGTGCCTGCGCTCCAGCTCGGCGAGGGCCGCCTCACCCCGCTGCACGGCCGCCGGGTCGAGCCGGCCGGAAAGATCGGTCAGGTAGCGAGTGGGCACCGGGGGAACGTCGAGGGCGAGCGCTGGCAGGCCCACCGCCAGCGCCAGCGCCGCCAGGGCGTTCCGCAGGGCGATCATCCGGGGCATGACCCGAGGCGAACCCTAGAACTTGACCTGGGGCGGCCGCTCGGAACCCGGCGTGGCGGTGAAGTAGGGGCGCTCCGCAAAACCCAGCAGGGAGGCGATGAACACCGTGGGAATCCGGCGTCGGGCCGTGTTGTAAGCCTGCGCCGCCTCGTTGAACCGCCGGCGTTCCACGGCGATGCGGTTTTCGCTTCCCTCCAGCTGCGCCTGCAGATCCCGGAACGCCTCGGTGGCGCGCAGCTCCGGGTAGCGCTCGACCACCACCAGCAGCCGCGACAGTGCCGACGACAGGCCGTCCTGGGCCTGCTGGAACCGCTCCAGTTGGGCGGCGTTGGGCACCTGCCCGAGGTTGACCTGTCCCACCCGCGCCCGCGCCTCCACCACGGCGGTGAGGGTCTCGCGCTCGAAGTCGCGGGCGCCCCGCACCGTTTCCACCAGGTTGGGGATCAGGTCGGCACGCCGCTGGTAGACGTTCTCCACCTGGCTCCAGGCGGTCTTCACCCCCTCGTCAAGGCGGACCAAAGAGTTGTAGGCTGAGGCCACCCACCCTCCCACCATCAGCAGTCCGATGACAGCCGCCACCAGACACCCCAAGAGTCCCTTCTTCATCGATTTACCTCCCATGCACCTCTGCCGGTGGGTCAACCTGTCCCGTGCCGGTTGGACGGTGAGGCGCTATTGTAGCGGATTGCCAGAGCACCTCCTCCCCCGCCTCCGGGCGCCGTCGCCAGCGCCGGTGCATCCACACCCACTGCTCGGGGTGGGCGCGGATCTGCTGTTCGATGCGTGCGGTCAGACGCACCGTCAGGAGCCTGGCGTCCTGGTCGGCATCTTCAGAGAGGATCGGATCTATCGGTGGGTCGAAGCTGAGCAGCATGTCGCCGTTGGGTTGCCGCGTCGCAAAGGAAGGGACAATGGGGCGCTTCGAGCGGCGGGCAAGCACACCGGCGCCGGTGGGGGTCCAGGCCGGAGTACCGAAGAATTCAACGAAGCACCCCGGCGCATCGATATCCTGATCGATGAGCAGCCCGATGGTGGCTCCGGCATGACATGCGGCGATCAGGGCCCGGCCCGCCCCCTCGCCCCGGCCGATGCTGGTGCCGCCGAAGCGCCCGCGCAGGGTGCGGATGATGGAATCGAAGCGGGGATCATCCAGGGCACGTACGGCAACCGTCAAGGGGGTTCCCCGCGCCGCCAGGGCGAGGTTGAGCCACTCCCAGTTGCCGCAGTGGCCGGTGATGATCACGGCTCCCTTATGGCTGCGGATGCCCTCGTCCAGATGCTCGAGACCGCGAAAGGTCGTGCGGGCGAGCAGCTCCTCCGGGGGTACTCCCCACAACCACACCACCTCGCCCGCCAGACAGCCCAGGTGCCGGGCGCAGTCGCGGGCCAGGCGGTGACGCCACTGGCGGTCGGCGTCGGGGAAGGCAAGGCGGAGGTGGTCCAGCATGCGCCGGCGCTCCCGCCGGGCCAGCCACCAGAGGAGGGTGCCGAGGCGTCTGCCCACTCCCTGCCAGAACGCCAGGCCGGGCCGGGGGGAAATCCGCAGCACTCTGCGAAGCAATCCGTATCCCAGATCGTAGCGCAGGTCGCGCAGTCTCGCGGGCACGGCTGAGTGTAGCAATTCGGGGCGCAGAAGGTAGTGCTGTGGCTCGCGGCGGAGGCGAGTATCATGCCACGACGGGAGGGGAGGGAGATGGT
This sequence comes from Acidobacteriota bacterium, assembly GCA_039961755.1. Classification (GTDB taxonomy): domain Bacteria; phylum Acidobacteriota; class Thermoanaerobaculia; order Thermoanaerobaculales; family Thermoanaerobaculaceae; genus CALEVZ01. The sequence goes on from JABRVY010000401.1 coordinate 2,412, forward strand.
GCCGCCGGGGGAGCTGTTCATCGTTTCGTCACCGTCGGGGGGAGGTAAGACCACGATCATACGCGGGGTGATGGAGGAACTGCGGCGTCAGGGGCGCGCGGCCTATTTTTCCGTCTCCCACACCACTCGGCCGCCCCGGGAGGGCGAACGGGACGGGGTGGACTACCACTTCGTGGAGCGCTCGGAGTTTCGCCGTATGGTGGAGCGTCGTGAGTTTCTGGAGTACGCCGAGGTGCACGGCAACCTGTACGGCACCTCCCGGGGGGAGGTGGAGGGCCGGCTGGAGAGCGGCTGCGACGTGTTTCTCGATATCGACGTGCAGGGGGCGCGCCAGGTGCGCGCCTTCCTGCCGGCGGCCGTCAAGGTGTTCATCTTCCCGCCTTCGTGCGCCGAGCTGCGCCGACGCCTCCTCGCCCGGCGGCAGGACTCTCCCGAGGTGATCGAGCTGCGGATCCGGAACGCCCTGAAGGAAATGCGCGAGTACGCTGAGTTCGACTATGTTATCATCAACGATCGCCTGGAGCAGGCGATTCGCGATCTCGCTCAGGTGGTCGCGACCTCGCGCCTGCGGCCACGCGCCATGCAGACGCTGGTGCAGCCGATCATCGATTCGTTTGCGAGCGAGCTGGAGGAGGAGTAGTGGCTGACGTCGCCCTTGATAGCGCCTTTCGCACCATTCTCATTGCCGCCGAGCGGGCCGAGCAGTTGATCAACGGCGCCAGGCCGCGTCTGGAGAGTCGATTCGCCAAGCCGGCCACCATCGCGCTGGACGAACTCACGCACGGGCTGGTGCCCTGGCGCCCGGTGACCGCCGAGGAGTACGAGCAGCTGCGGCTGCAAAAACTCGAAGCCCGGGCGGCCGAGGATCACGCGCCGGTGTTCCTGCGGCCACCGCTGGTGGAACCCCTGCCGGCCGAAGAGGCCGCCGAGGCCGAGGAGGAACCCCTGGACGAGGACCTGGACGAGGAGTTCGACGATGCCGACTATGACGACCTGGAGGATTTCGAGGAGGTGGTCGGCGACGAGGGTGGAGAACCTGCTCCCTAGCGGGCAGCCGATGGCTCGATGGTGAGGGGCGACGCGGGCTCAGCGGAGGACGGGAAACGGGCCCCCATGGCATTGTCGAAAGCCATGGAACGGGTGAGCGATACCGCCGCGGGCGAGCGATCGGTTCGGTCCCTCGACGGGGTGCCCGCGCCCCCTCCGACGGGGAACTGGCGCCCATGAGCAGCGTGGTGGTCCTGGGGATCTCTGGCGGTATCGCCGCCTTTCGGGCCGCGGAGCTGGCACGGGCGCTGGTGAAGGAGGGGTGCGAGGTCTTTCCCATTCTCACCCGCAACGCCGCCCGTTTCGTCTCACCCTACACCCTGTCGATTCTCACCGGACATGCAGCGCAGGTGTCGCTGTGGCGGGGCCAGGGCGCGGCGGTGGACCACATCGAGCTGGCGCGCCGGGCGGACCTCTTGGTGCTGGCACCGGCCACCGCCAACCTGCTCGCCAAGCTGGCCGCCGGGGTCGCCGATGACGCGCTGACCACCTACGCCCTCGCCCACCGTCGGGGTGTGGTGCTGGCACCGGCGATGAACACCTTCATGTGGCGGCACCCGGCCACCCAGGCGGCGGTGGAGGTCCTGGCACAACGTGGCGCCGTGGTGGTGGCGCCGGAGGTGGGGGCGCTGGCCTGTGGTGACGTGGGTGAGGGGAGGCTGGCGTCGCTGGAGCGGATCCTCGCCGCCGCGCTGGCCGTCCTCCCCCGGCGCGGGCCGCTGGCCGGCCTGCGGCTGCTAATCACCGCCGGGGCGACGCGGGAGCCGCTGGATGCGGTGCGCGTTCTGACCAACCGCTCCTCGGGGCGGATGGGCCTGGCGTTGGTTTCGGCGGCGCGGCGCCTGGGTGCCGATGTTCGGCTCCTGGCGGGGGGCGCCATGGCCGTCCCGCACTGGGTGGAGTGCGACCGCTTCGAATCGGCCGCGGAGCTCGCCGAGCGGCTGGCGGAGCGAGCGGGCGAGGTGGACTGCGTGCTGCACGCCGCGGCGGTGGCGGATTTTCGTCCTGCCCACCCGGTGGCGGGAAAGATGGACCGGCGCGGTGGTCCTCTCACGGTGGAGCTCGAACCGGTCCCCGACCTCGCGGCGGGGATGGCCCGCCCGCAGGGTCGCCCTTACCTGGTCATCTTTGCGGCCAACGCGGCCCACGAGCTCGGTGAAAGGGCGCACGCCAAGCTGGTGGACAAGGGCGCGGACGCGGTGGTGGCCAACCCCATCGATGAGCCGGGGGCGGGTATGGAGAGCTCCTCCAACCGGGCGTTGCTGCTCTCCCGCCGGGGCATCCGGCGGGAGTTTCCCTTGCAGGACAAGGAATCCCTGGCCACGGAGCTGCTCCTTACCCTGGCGCCGGAGCTTTTGGGGGGGCGATGAGCCTTGCCCCGGCAGAGCTTCTCAAGTACCTGCGCGAGCTGGGGTGGAGCGATGTGGAGCTCTTGCCACCCCCTCCTGCCGCCGAAACATTTCCTCCCGTCGGCTCTCCGGCTCCTGTCCTCTCGTCGGGGGCGGGTGGCAGCGCGGGCGAGCTGCTCGCCGCGCTGGCGGCGCAGCTGGCCGATTGCCGGCGCTGCCGGTTGTGTGAGGGGCGCACCCAGGTGGTGTTCGGCGTGGGGAACCCACAGGCGCGGTTGATGTTCATCGGCGAGGGGCCGGGGCAGGAGGAGGACCGACTGGGCGAACCCTTCGTCGGTCGGGCGGGGAAACTGCTGGACGCCATGTTGCGGGCCCTCGGCCTGCCCCGCCGGGAGGTGTACATCGCCAACGTGGTCAAGTGTCGTCCCCCCGGCAACCGTGACCCCCAGGACGACGAGGTGGCGGCCTGCCGGCCGTTTCTGGAACGGCAGGTGGAGCTGGTCAATCCCCAGGTCATCGTGACCCTGGGCAGGGTGGCCGCGCGCCACCTGCTGGGGCGATCGGAGGCCATGCGGGATCTGCGCGGCCGGTGGATCAGCTGGCGGGGACGTCGCGTCTTGCCCACCTACCACCCGGCGTTCTTGCTGCGCACTCCCTCCGCCAAGGCCGAAGCCTGGCGAGACCTGAAGGAAGTCAGGCGTTCACTGTCCCTTGCTGGAGGTGAGGCGGGCCCGGCGTAGTGGCGCCCGCGTGGTATAGTAAAGGCACAGCGATGCCTCGGGTGTGGCCTTTCTCGCGCTCGCTCCTCTACCCGCTCACCGCGGTTCTGGTACTCCTCGCTGCATTGCCCGTCCTCCTGGTCGGGTGGGGGTTCGTTCGCTCCAACAGCGAACAGGTTTCGACCCTCGAGAAGCAATACCTCACCCGTCAGGCGGTGGGCCTGGGCCGTGAGATCGAGCTTTTCTTCGTGGACACCGTCGGTCGGCTGGAGACCGTCGCCCAGGTGGTGCGCCCCCGCTCGCACCTGCCGGGGGGCGCTGGGGAGGCGGCGGCTGCCTTGCAGCAAATCGTCGAGTCCAACCGCCGCGTCATCCTCCTGCGCCTGCTGGACGTGAGTGGCAAGGGGCCCTTCGTGCAGAGCCGGGCACTGCGTCCCGAGGCGGAAGAGGCGCTGGAGGCGAGGCTGGAGCAAGCGTTTGCCTTGAATCTCTCGGGGCGGCCGGTACGCGACGAGTTGCTGCGCCTGCCCGGGGCCGGCGCGGTGGCGGTGGTATCGCTGCCGGTGATGCACCAGGGCGGAGTGGTGGTGGCCTCGCTGCAGGGCGTGGTGTCCCTCGACTGGCTGAGTGCGCGGCTGGCCGACGAGGCGGCCAGTGGGCTCGTGGTGGACGTCATCGACCGCGGTGGAGAGGTTCTCTTCTCCACCAACCCGGAGCGCGTCGGGCAGAGCGCCGCCGGCCATCCCCTGGTGCGGCAGTTCATGCACACCCCGGTACGCCTCACCACCACCTACCAGGACCCCCTGACCCCCGCGGGGGCGCAGGTGCTGGGCAGCCTCTGCCCGGTGGAGGGGGTACCGTGGGCGGTGGTGGCGGCCCGCGATCTCGAGGTGGCCTTCGCGGCGGTACGGGCGATGGGGCAGCGCACGGCGGTGCTGGCCCTCGTCACCACCACCCTGGCGGTGCTGGCGGGGGGGGCCCTGGCCCGTCGCATCACCTCGCCCCTGCGCCACCTGGCGGAGGTGACCACGGCGGTGGCCCGGGGAGAGTTCTCCCGGCGCGTTCCGGTCACCTCGCAAAATGAACTGGGGCAGCTGGCCTCCAACTTCAACCTGATGGCGGCGGAGGTGGAAAGTTACGTGCAATCGCTGCGGCGGGCGCTGCGCGACAACCAGGAGTTGATGCTGGACTCCATCCGCGCCCTCGCCGCCGCCATCGACGCCAAGAACCCCTACACTCGTGGCCATTCGGAGCGCGTGAGCCAGTACGCCGTGGCCATTGGCCGCCATCTGGGGCTGTCCAGCGAGGAGATGCAGAGCCTCGAGATCGCCGCCATCCTCCACGATGTGGGGAAGATCGGCATCGAGGACAAGATCCTCCTCAAGCCCTCTGCCCTGAGCGAGCAGGAGTTCGCCCAGATGCGCGGCCACGTTCTCAAGGGCGCCTCCATCGTGAGCCCGATCAAGCGCTTGCACGAGATCCTCCCGGGTATCCGGTCGCACCACGAGAACTGGGGGGGAGGGGGGTACCCGGACGGTCTGGTGGGCGAGGAGATTCCTTTGATGGCGCGCATCATCGCCGCGGCGGACGTCTTCGACGCCATGACGACCCATCGGCCGTACCAGCCGGCCATGGTGCTGGATTCGGTGCTGGCGCGCGTGCGGGAGCTGTCCGGGACGCGGCTGGATCCCCGCGTGGTGGAGGCGTTCTTCAAGGCGGTCAGAGCGGGGGACCTGGTCCCCCTGGGAAGCGTGGAGGTGGCGTCGTGACGTGCCGATGGTGTCAGGTTGCGCTGCTTGGGGCTTTCTTGGTCGCGCTGTTGGGCTGCGCGACCGCTCCGCCTCCGGCCCGCAGCGCTCAACTGCCCCCTGAAGTCGATGCCAGCGATCCGCTGGCGCCGACGCTCTTGATGCAGCAGGGGCAGGCGCTGGTGCGGGAGGGGCGTATCGAGGAGGGGCGCGCCCGCCTGCAGGCTGCCCTCTCCCTCCAGCCCAACAACCCCATCATCTTCAATCAGCTCGGGCTGGCGGAGATGACCGCCGGGCAGCCGGCGCGGGCGATCGAGTACTTCACCCGGGCCCTGCAGCTGGCCCCGGCGTTTTCGGATGCGCGCAACAATCGCGGCGCCGCCTACATGCAAGTGGGGCAGTTTTCCCTCGCCGAGGCCGATCTGTTGCAGGCCCTGGGCGATCGGTACTACCCCAACCGCGCCGGCGTGTACTTCAACCTGGGCTCGCTGAATCTGGCGCGGGGCAATCTCACGGCCGCGGTGGAAAACCTGCGCCGCGCCGTCGGACCCACTGGTCCGGTTGACGCGTACCTGCTGCTGGGCGACGTGGAGGAGCGTCTGGGAAGGTTTGAACTGGCGGAGTCAGCGCTGCGGGACGGCGTGTCGCGAGCTCCCGAGAGGGCAGATGTACTCCTCGCCCTGGCTGCGTTCTTGGATCGCCGCGGCCGCGGCG
>JABRVY010000402.1:0-5420 GCA_039961755.1 Acidobacteriota bacterium
CCCTTCGCGCCCCCGCCCGACGCCACCCTGGCCGCGGGGTCGACCGCTGCGCTCCGGACGAGGTTGCGCCTCGTTGACCACCAGGGCGCGCCCCTCGATCTCGTGGCCGTTGAGTCTGGCGATGGCGGCCCTGGCCGCGGCGTCGTCGTTGAAGGTCACGAAGGCGAAGCCCCGCGAGCGTCCGGTATCACGGTCGGTGACGATGCGGATGGATCCCACTTCTCCGAAGGGCGAGACCAGCTCGCGCAGATGCTCCTCGCGGAAGGAAAAGGGGAGGTTGCCGAAGTACACATCCATGGTGTCGCACCCGTGTGCCAAGGAAGCTCTCTGCTCCAACAACGGGAGCGGCACCGCCCTGAGCACGTCCTTTCAACCCGCACCATAGCAGATTTCGGCGGCAGCTGGCGTCAAGGTCCTGGGGCAAGGTCGGGTCGCACCACCCGGCGCGCGGGGTGGCGCGGGGGAGCGTCGCGCAGGAGGATGCTGCCCCCCTCACCCACCGCCACCCAGCACCGCGGGCCGATGGCCACGGCGTGGAGCAGGGGTGCCGCCGCCACCCACTGGGGGCGCCAGTCGAGGCCGTCGGGGCTCTCCGCTATCCCTCCCACCCCCACCGCCACGAACGAGGCCGCTGCGGCTGCCACCGCGCGGAACTGGAACTGCAGGGGGGGAAGCTGGGTGACGGTGCAGCGCCACGGCTCCCGGGGGCGGCGGGTAAGCGCCACGCCGGCGCCCGGGTACTGGTCCCCCACCACCAGGCCCACCGTCACCCAACGCTCCGCCGTGGCGGCCACGCCGTAGAGGAACGACGGGCGCAGCATGAACCAGCACTGCTGCATCACCTCTCCCAGAGATGAGGCGAAAAACTGCTCGCCGTCCATACTTTCCGCGACCTGGCCGGTCCACCCCACGGCCAGGACCCGTCCTCCCTGAGCGGCGACGCCGTAGAGGGGGCGGACGTTGGCAGGGGTGCGATCGCGCCAGAGGCGCCCATCTTCGCTGGCCAGGATGAGGCCGGTCAGGTACTCGCTCCCCGACGCTCCCACCGCCACGAAGCGTTCACCCGTCCAGGTGACGGCGTTGAGCCGTCCCGTGGACCCGCTGGCGCCCAGGTGCCACCCCTCGCCGTCGCGACTGGTGAGGATCACGCCGCCGTCGCCCACCGCCACCAGCGCCCCAGCACCCGCCGCCACGCCCCGCAGGGTGCCGGCCGTGGGGGTATCTCGACGGGTCCAGTGGCGGCCATCGCCGCTGGTCAGCACCACCCCGCCCTCGCCCACCGCCACGAAGCCGCCGCCAGGTGTGGCGGTCACCGCGTACAGGGGGGTCGTCACCGGGGCGGCCACCTTCTGCCAGGGCTGGACCGTCTCGGCCGCCGTCGTCCCCCATGCGGCCAGCAGCACCATCACCACGATCCCCCGGCGACTCATGTGCGCATGGTACGGCAACACCCGCGGTACCAGGTACTCAGTGTCTTTCCTTTTCTTTGTCGATGGGAAGGTTGCGGGCGGGGTCAGGGTTGTGTAGAACGGCGTCGGAGGCGGTATGAGGAGGGATTTCTCGCTGTGGGTGGCGGTGGCCATCGTTGTCGCGGCGACGGCGGCGGCAGCACAGGAGGTCACGCTGGTGCCGGGCAACGGCACGGAGCTGGCGGTGGGCCAGCGCTTCGACGTGCGCGCCGCGGCACCGGTAGGTGAAGGGGTGCGCTGGAGGGTAACGCTGGAGGGTGTCGAGCTGGCTCCGGCGCCGGCGACCGCAGGGACCTTCGTGGCGAGGAGCCTCAGCCTCGCCAGGGCCGGGTCGCACCGCCTGCGGGCCGAGGCGTGGCGGGCCGACGGCACGCTGGCGGGCGCGGCGGAGGCCGCCCTCACCGCCCGCGAATGGCGGGGCAAGGGGGGAGTGCGCAACGTCATCCTGCTCATCGCCGACGGCATGGGGCACGCCCACCGCACCGCGGCGCGCCTGGCCCTGCACGGCCTCCAGGGGGGAAAACCGGGGGGGTGGCTCCACATGGACACTCTCCCGGTGGAGGGGGTGCTCACCACGTCCTCCCTCTCGGGGCTGGTAACGGACTCTGCGGCCGGCGGGCATGCCCTGGCCACCGGCACCAAGACCGCCAACGGCATGCTGGGGGTGTGGCCCGACGACACCCCGGACCGGGACGACGACAACCCCCGGGTGGAGCAGCTGCCCGGCCTGCTGTGGCGGGAGCGTCGCATGGTCTCGGGGCTCGTGAGCACCGCCGACCTCACCGACGCCACCCCCGCGGCCTTCGTCGCAGCGGTGGCCGATCGCGGGGAGGCGGCCGGCGTGGTGGCCGCCTACCGGCGCGCCGTGGCGGAGGGCTACCTGCGGGTGCTGCTGGGGGGTGGGGCACGGCGCTTCGCCGGGGATGGCCCCGGCGGCTTGCCGGGGGAGTTTTCCGGGCAGGGGTTTGCCGTGGTGCGCAGCGCGGGGCAGCTGGAGCAGGCCCGACAGGGCCGGGCGCCCCGCCTTCTGGGGTTGTTCCACGACGGTAACATGAACACCGAGTTCGACCGCCAGCGCCGGGGCAGCCCCGAGGTGGTCAAGGACTTCCCCGAGCAGCCCTCCCTGGAGGCGATGACCCGGGCGGCCCTGGCGGCGCTCTCCCAGCACCCCCAGGGGTTCTTCCTCATGGTGGAGGGAGCCCTGGTGGACAAGCAAGCGCACCAGGCCGACCAGGAGCGGGTGGTGTGGGACATGCTGGCCTTTGATCGGGCGGTGGCGGCGGCGCTGGAGTTTGCCCGCGCCACCAACGGAGACCGGGACCCCACCAACGACACCCTGGTCATCGTCACCGCTGACCACGAGACGGGCGGCCTGGTGTTGCCCGGCGTGGTGCGCTCCGACTGCCGGGCCAGCCGTGACTGCCTGCTCACCTACGATGCCGGGGGCTTTCCCACCGCCGGCGACGCCGACGGCGATGGCTTCCCCGACGTGGTGGACGGGGAGCGCAAGGTGGCGCTGCACTTCGGGGCCGGCCCCGATCGCTTCGAGGACTGGCGCGCCCAGCCGCGCCCCGTGCCCATGGCCCTGGGCCGGGTGGGGCGCGACCTGCTGATCATCCCCAACCCCGAACGGGACGGCGGCAGTGGGGTGTGGCTGGGAGGGGTGACGCCGGTGACCGTCCCCCAGCGGGGGTACGCCCCCACCCAGACGGTGCACACCGCGGTGGATGTGCCGGTGTCGGCGTACGGGCCGGGGTCCGCGCCGCTGGCCGGGGTGCGGGACAACACCGAGGTGTTCTTCGCCATCGTGAGCGCCGTGGGGGGGAGGCGTTAGGGGCGCGGCTGGCCCCTGGTCCTCTCTCGGCGACCTGGCGGCAGCTCTTCCCTGGCACCCCCAGGTGGGCGGTGCAACTCCACCGCAGTGAAGACGTACGCTTGGGCAACGGAGCCGGCCGGCGGCAGCCGCGGGCGCCCGCAGGAGAGGGGGTAGGTCATGGACGACGAGCACAGGCAAAGGGTCGGGCTGGCGAGGAGGCTGGGGCGGGGGCTCGATGCCACCCGGCGGGTGGTGGTCAATGCGGTGTTCTACGCCGTGGTGGTGGTGGCGGTGGTGGCGGTGGTCAGCGGTGGCAAACCCAGGGTGCCGGCCTCCAGCGCCCTGGTGATCGCCCCCCGGGGCACCATCGTGGAGCAGCTGGAGGGCAACGCCCTGGATCGCCTGCAGGCCGAGTTACTGGGGGTCGGTAGCGCCGAAACCCTGCTCAAGGACATGGTGGACGCCCTCGACATGGCGCGCGAGGACAGGCGCATCAAGGCGGTGGTGCTGGACCTTTCGGAGCTGGAATCGGCGGGGATGACCAAGCTGGAGGACCTCAAGGCGGCACTGGGGCGGGTGCGGGGCGCCGGCAAGCCGGTGATCGCCACCGCCGATCGCTTCAACCAGTACGGCTACTACCTGGCGGCGCACGCCGACGAGGTGTGGCTCAACCCCCAGGGCATGGTCCTCATCGAGGGGTTCTCCCGCTACGCCCGCTTTTACCGGGAGGGCCTGGACCGGCTGGGGGTGGAGTGGCACATCTTCCGGGTGGGGGAGTACAAGTCGGCGGTGGAGCCCTACTTGCGGTCCAACATGTCTCCCGAGGCCAAGGAGGCGAACCTGGCCTACCTCACCGACCTGTGGAGCAGCTACCTCGAGGACGTGGCGGCGGCGCGACGGATCACCCCGGAGAAGCTGCAGGACTACGTGGACAACTTCCCCGCCCACATGCAGGCGGCGCACGGGGATGCCGCCGGAGCGGCGCTGGCAGCGGGGCTGGTGGACCGCGTCGAGCCGCGCGACGTGCTGCGCGCGCGCCTCGTCGAACTCGTCGGCGAGGACGCCAAGAAACACTCCTTCAATCAGATCGCCATGGCTGATTATCTCCGGGCGAAGGGCGGCGACCGCTTCGGCAAGAAGGCCAAGGGAGACCTGGTGGCGGTGGTGGTGGCCAAGGGGGGGATCAGCGACGGTTCGCGCCCGCCGGGTCAGATCGGCGGCGATTCCACCGCGGCGCTCATCCGCCAGGCCCGTCACACCAAGGAGGTCAAGGCGATCGTGCTGCGCGTCGACTCGCCGGGGGGCAGCGGCTTCGCCTCGGAGGTGATCCGGCGCGAGCTGGAGGTGGCGCGGGCGGACGGCAAGGTGGTGGTGGCCTCCATGGGGTCGGTGGCGGCCTCGGGGGGGTACTGGATCTCCATGGCCGCCGACGAGGTGTGGGCCAGCCCCAACACCATCACCGGGTCCATCGGCATCTTCGCCATGTTCCCCAACGTCGCCAGGGCGATGGGCAAGCATCTGGGTATCTACGTGGACGGCGTGGGCACCACCCGTATGGCCGGGGCGCTGCGCCTCGACCGGCCCCTCGACCCCGAGGTGGGGCGCACCGTTCAGGCGCTCATCGACAACGGGTACCGCGACTTCCTGCGGGTGGTCAGCAAGGCCAGGTCGATGACCCCGGAGGAGGTGGACAAGGTGGCCCGCGGGCGGGTGTGGAGCGGCGCCCGCGCCCACCAGCTGGGGTTGGTGGACCATCTGGGAAGTCTCGACGACGCCATCAAGGCGGCCGCCGCCCGCGCCGGGTTGGGGGAGAAGTACGCGGTGCGGTACATCGAGAAGGAGTTGAAGTTCAAGGAGCGACTCATGCGCGACCTCCTGAGCCGGGCGACGGCGATGGCGGGGGCGGAGGTGGCCAGCTCCAGGGCGGCGTCGCCCCTCCTCGCCCTGGCCCGGGTGATGGCCAGGGACGAGGCCGAGCTTCAGGCTCTCGCCGCCCGGCACGGGGTGCTGGCCTACGCCTTCGTCCCGGTAGAGTGAGCGGGGCCGTGGGTTCCGGTATGGTGGCACGGCGGGGGAGGTGTCCCATGATGCGTCGGTGGAGCGTGCTTCTGGTAGCTGGCATGGCGGTGGCGGGG
>JABRVY010000403.1:0-10819 GCA_039961755.1 Acidobacteriota bacterium
CTCCACCCGCGCCACCGCCCGTCCCCACCGCCACGGACCCTGAGGCAGTGCCTGCCACGCCTTCTCGAGTTCAACCTCGCCACGTAAAACGACGTGAGGCATCCGCTTACAACGCGACGACGAACCCTGCCAGGGCAGAGAGCATCGCCGGTGAGCCGTCGTGGCGCGAACGATCCCAGGTGACCTCGATGGTGATCCGGGTGCGACGGGAAAGGGCAAACCACTCCCCGATCCCGAGGTAATAGCCGAGTTCCCAGCGCCCGTGGTCGGGGTCCTCGCGCAGAGCCTCGGGCAGGTTGAGCCGATACCCTCCCAGCCCGGCAGAGAACAGCGCCTCGCCCACCACCCCGGGGAAGAAGTAGTCGACACCGACGGTGAGGCCCCGCATCCTGGCACCGCTGACGTCGCCCATCGGCAGCTCGACACCGCGCAGCCGGAGGAGCGCGTCCTTGTCGAGGGAAACGCCCATCAGGACGCCCACCGCCGCATCGTCGGCGCGGACCAACGCCGAGGAGTCGCCGTTCCAGGTCCAGCTCGTCCCCGCCGCCACACCCAGCCAGCCCACCTGCGCCTGGGCAGTCGGCGCGAGTCCGCTCGCCACCACCGCAACGACCACCAGTGCCACCGTGCGCATGCCGTTCCTCCAGGCCACCAGTATAGGCGCACGGAGCCGCGGCCAGCGCCTCGCGAGTGACCGACTTGCTACAATCACGCCGAGATGGCGGTGCTGCTCGAAGTGCTCGCCCGCGTCTTCCTCCCCGCCCGCTGTGCGCTGTGTGGGCGACCCCTGCTGGTCGCTGGAAGCTGCGCCGGGGTGTGTGGCTCCTGCTGGGACGATGTGGCTCCTGCCAGGCCGGGGGGATGTCCGCGCTGCGGCGAGGAGGTTGGCGATGGCGAGGAGTGTCTCGCCTGCCGGCGAGACCCACCGCCCTGGCAAGCCGCGGCCAGCCTGGGTGAGTACGGCGGCGCCCTGCGGGAACTGATCCTCCTTTTCAAGAACCAACGACGCGACGAGCTCGCCAGGCCCCTGGCACGTCTCCTGCGTCAACGCCTCGATCAGCTCCCCTGGCCGCGGCCCGACGCCATCGTCCCGGTGCCGGCGTGGTGGGGCAGGCGGCTGCGGCGGGGATTCGACCACGCCGACCTGCTCGCTCGCCACCTCGCCGCGCTGGGCGCCGGCCGCCGTCTTCGCGCCCTGCGCCGCCGCCGCCCGGGGACCCAGGCGGGGCGCACCCGCAGGGAAAGAGAGGCGCTGCCGCGTGGCACCTTTACGGTGCGCCGTCGCCTCACCGGTCACGCCCTGCTGGTGGATGACGTCCTCACCACCGGGGCAACGGCCCGTGCCTGTACTCACGCCCTCCACGCCGCCGGTGCGACGGCGGTGTCGCTGCTCACCGTGGCACGAACTCCCCGCCCCGGGAGGATCCCATGAGTCTCTTCGACCGTGCGGTCAGGCTCACCCTACCCATCACGCCGCGGCCGCTGATTCGCTTCTTCGCTCGCCGTTACGTGGCCGGCGACACGCTGGCCGATGCGGTGGCCACCGTCCGGCGCCTGGCCGCCGAAGGGTGCTGCGCCACCATTGACGTGCTCGGGGAGAGCGTCACCAGTCGGGATCTGGCCCGTGCCGCGGTGGGCGAGTACCTCGCCGTGCTGGACGCCATCCGGGAGCACGGGCTGGCCTCCAACGTGTCGCTCAAACCCACCCAGATGGGGCTGGCCATTGACGAGGAGTTCTGCCGCGACAACATCGGCGCCATTCTGGAAAAGGCCCATCCCCAGGGCACCTTCGTGCGCATCGACATGGAGGACTCACCCACCACCGACGCCACCCTGCGCGTGTACCACTCCCTCGTCGCCCGCTTCCCCAAGGGTACCGGCGTCGTCCTGCAGGCCCGGCTGCGGCGAACCCTGGCCGATGCCGTCACCCTTGGCGGCGCCGGCGTCAACGTTCGTCTGTGCAAGGGCATCTATTTGGAGCCGCGAGAGATCGCCTACACCGAGCGCGACATCATTCGTGACAACTTCATGAACGTCCTGGAGGTGCTCCTCTCGGCGGGGACCTACGTGGGCATCGCCACCCACGACGAGTGGCTGGTGTGCCAGTCGCTGGCCATGGTGCAGCGACTGGGGCTGACGCCGGATCGCTACGAGTTCCAGATGCTCCTGGGCGTGGACCCGCAGCTGCGCCGCATCATCACCTCGGCAGGTCATCGGCTGCGCGTGTACGTACCCTTCGGGTCCCACTGGTACCCGTACTCGGTGCGCCGGTTGCGAGAGAATCCTCAGATCGCCCGAGTCGGGCTGGAAGCCTTCCTGCGGGGTCGCGTCGAATCGTAGACGGCGAAGGGCGAGCCGACCTCTCGGCCAGAGCACCACCCCTGTCATCCGTGAGAGCCGGTGGGATCAGCGGTGCACCAGGAACTTGGCCTCGTCGCTGCCACTGCCGTACTGCGCCGAAACCACCACCAGCCCGGTGCCCCGCTCCAGCGACGGGATGGCGACGGCGGCCTCCAGGCGGCCACCTTCGTCGCTTTCCCCCGCCGCCAGCTCCACCGGCTTGCCCGCCGTGGACAGGAGACGCACGAGCACGTGGGCGCCGACGACGGGACTCCCACCCGGTGCGGAGCGAACCGTCACCTTGAGGGGAAACGTGCCGCCGAAGCGCAGACGATCGCCGCCCTCCACGTCCAGCCTGATTCCCTCGGATTGCTCCTGTTCGGCGAGCCACTCGGCGATGACCTCGTCCAGGGTCTTGCGCCCCCCGCCACCGGTGGCGGGCGGCGACGACGACTCGACGGCGGGGGGCCGCTGGGTGCGGCTGACGGTGGTGTCGCCCTCGTCGCTGGTGGGCGGCTCGGTGAGCAGGTGGATGCGGCCCCGACGAATGGCCTCGACGATGGCAAAGTGCTGCCTCTCCATGAGCGCCTGCACGGCCGAGTTCTCGGCCCCGGCCTCCAGGAGATTGCGATACGCCGTCCGGCGGGTGGCCAGAATCTCGCCCTTGACGTACACCAGCGATTCGATCAGAGGATTGGCACCGCGGCGGTCCTCGGTCTGTACGTGGTAGGTCACGCCCTCGAACTCGATGTCGGTATTGAACCCCGTCAGCACCTGAGCGCCACTACCTCCGAACGCCATTGATGCTACGAGACTGCCGGCAAGGTGTCAAACCTCGGGGAAAGGACGAGACGCGGCGGTAGCGTCACCCTTTGGCCGCACACGCCGGCACCGCTGCTAGACTCCCGCCATGCCGAGCAGCGCTTTCCGTCTCATCCTCTTCGATATCGATGGGACGCTCATTTCCACCGGCGGACGGGCCGGCCGAGCCTTGCTGCGAGCCCTGCGAGACACGTACGGCGTTGACCCGCAGGTGGACGGCTACTCTTTTTCTGGCAAGACCGACCCCCAGATCGTGCGAGAGCTCCTCACCGCCAGTGGCGTGCCCGCCGCCACCATCGAGGAGCATCGCAGTCGGGCGTTGGCCCGTTACCTCGAGTACCTCGAGAAGGAGCTGCCACCGGGAAGCGTGCAGCTGTTGCCGGGAGTGCAGGCTGTCCTGGACGCCCTGGCGGTCACGCCAGGTGTCTGTCTCGGTCTGCTCACCGGCAACATTGCCCGGGGAGCGGCGCTCAAGCTGCGGGCCGCTGGCCTGGACGGTTTTTTCGGCTTTGGCGCCTTCGGCAGCGATGCCGAGGACCGCAACCTGCTCGTGCCCATCGCCCGCGAGCGTGCTCGCCGGGCCACCGGACTGCAGTTCGCCGAGGCGGACACGGTGGTTGTGGGCGACGCCGAGGCGGACATTCGCTGCGCTCGCGCCGGCCGGGCGCGCGCCGTGGCGGTGGCCACCGGGTGGACGCCGCGGCAGGTCCTGGCCGCCCTGAAACCCGACGTGGTGCTGGATTCCCTCGCCGCCCCCGATGCGCTCGCTGCCATCCTGGGCGACGGTCACCCCCCGCAGGCCCCCTACTCCTCCAGGCTGTAGCCGGAAGCCCGCTGGGTCTTGAGGTACATCTGCTCGATGCGGTCGCGGTACCGCTCGCCCACCACCCGGCGCCGAACCTTCATGGTCGGGGTGAGTTCCCCTTCCTCGATGGAAAACTCGCGGGCCAGGACGGTGAACCGTCGCACCCGCTCGTGCATCGCCAGCTCCTGGTTGATCTCCCGCACCGCCTCGCCAATCAGCCGCTCGGTCTCCGGATGGGCGGCCATCTCTTCGCGGGAGAGCCCCTTGCTGCCGCGCTCGGCGAAGTGCGCCTCGAGGTTTTCGAAGTTGGGCACGATGAGCGCCACCAGGTACGGGTACTTGTCGCCGATGACCACCGCCTGGGCGATGTAGGGGGTCGCTCCCAACCGCCCTTCGATGGGCTGCGGGGCGATGTTCTTGCCCCCCGAGGTGACGATGAGGTCCTTCTTGCGGTCGGTGATGAACAGGTAACCATCCGCGTCCAGGTAGCCCACATCACCGGTGTGCAGGAAACCCTCGGCGTCGAGGACCTCGGCGGTCAACTCGGGCTTGCGCCAGTACCCCTTCATGATGTTGGCCCCGCGCGCCAGGATCTCGCCGTCGGAGGCGATGCGCACCTCGTACCCCGGCAGAACCTTGCCCACCGAGCCGATACGGTTGGCGTCCAGGCGATTGGCGGCAATCACCGGTGAGGTCTCGGTCAGGCCGTAGCCCTGTAGGATCGGCAGACCGACGATGTCGAAGAACTCCGCCACCTCGCGGGCCAGCGGCGCGCCCCCCGAGATCGTGAAGTTCAGCCGACCGCCCAGGCGCTCCAGGATCTTCGAGAAGATGCGCGCCTTCGCCACCACGTACTGACCGCGAGCGAAGGCACCGGGTTTCTCTCCCCGCCACTCCGCTTCCTTGACCTTTCGCCCCACCTTCAGCGCCCATTCGAACAGGCGCTTCTTGGCGCCGCCCTCCTGCTGGATCTTGGCAATGATCTTGATGTAGGAGCGCTCATACAGGCGGGGCACCGAGACCATCACCGTGGGGCGGATCTCGGTGAGCTGCGACGGCACCCGTTCGATCGACTCCACGTAGTTGATCTGCGTGCCGGCGTTGAAGAAGACGTAGTCGACGGTGCGCTCGTAGACGTGGGAGAGGGGCAGGAAGGACATGCTGATGTCCTTCTCGCTGATCGGGTACAGCGGCGCCATGGTCTGGACCTGATTGATGAAGTTGCGGTGGGTCAGCATCACCCCCTTGGGATCCCCGGTCGTCCCCGAGGTGTAAATCAGGCTGGCCAGGTCGTTTTCGCTCAGTTCGACGGCCGGCGGCTGATCGTGCTTGGAGGGCGACGGGAGGTCGGCGATGCTGTCGAGGTTCTCCGCCAGGCCTGGCTCGATCCCCACCACGCGCACGCCGGGGAGCCCGACGGTGGCCTCCAACGCCGCCGCCGCCCGCTGACGACCCGAAACCAGCAACATCTTTGCCTCGGCGTCGGCGACGATGTAGCGCACCTGGTGCGCCGGCAAGGTGGCGTACAACGGCACCGAGACCGCCCCCAGGAGGTGGCAGGCGAAGTCGATGATGTGCCACTCCGGTCGGTTCTCGCAGAACAGAGCCACCCGGTCGCCGTGGCGCACCCCGGCGCGGTACAGCTTGCCGGCCACCTCCCTGGTCGCCTTCTCGAACTCCTTCACCGTGTACTCGCGCCAGCCCTTGCCGTGGCGGATACGGAGCAGCACCTTGCGGGGCGGGTGGTGGGCGACAACATGCTCGAAAAGATCACGAAGGGTCTTCATCAGCGCACCTTTCGTCTGCCTGCTGCTGGCATTTTACGGACTCCCCACCGCCACCACAACCAGCGCCGACCCACGGGATAATGCTGCCATGGCGAGCTCGATGCGCGTGGCCCTCCGCCTTGCCTACCTGGGGCACGCCTTCGCCGGCTGGCAGAAGCAACGCGCCAGGCGCACCGTGCAGGGGGAGCTCGAGGGTGCGCTGGAGCGTCTGTACGCCCGCCCGGTGACGGTCGTTGGTGCCGGTCGCACCGACGCCGGGGTCCATGCCGCCGGGCAGGTGGCGCACTACGACGCTCCCCATCCCATTCCTCCGGCCGGCGTCCTGGCGGCGCTCAACACTCTGCTTCCTGACGAGATCAGGGTGTTGGGAGCAAAGTGCGTACCGCAAACGTTTCATGCCCAGCGAGATGCGCTGGCCAAGGTGTATTGTTACCGCCTTGCCTGGGGAGCTCCCCTCCCCCCCTGGGAGGCGCAGCGGCGCGTCCTCCTCCCCTCGCGGCCGGATCTTGCCGCGATGCGCCAGGGGATGGCGGTGCTCGCCGGCACCCACGACTTCGCCGCCTTTGCCCGCCGCGGCCACAGCGGCACCGGCCAGCGGGGCACCGTCAGGACCTTGAGTGCAGTCGACCTCCGTGGACACGGGAGGCGTCTGGATCTGGTCTTCGCGGGGGACGGCTTCCTGCGGGGCATGGTTCGCCGGCTGGTGGGAGCGCTCCTGGAAATCGGCAGGGGGAAGCAGGACGCGGCCTGGCTCGCGGCCCTCCTGGGCGATCCCGGGGTCGACCCCCCGGCCCCCACCGCAGTTGCCGATGGCCTCACCCTCGAACGCGTGGTGTATCGGCGCCGCTCGGCTAGCAGCGCCTGACTCGCCGGGCCGGGGGGGGTGGCCGTGCTAGACTGCCGCGGCCCATGAAGGACCTCGATCGACTCGCCCTTCCCGGCACTCCGGAACGTGATTTTCTCGATCAGGTCGACCCCTCTTCCTTACCTCGGCACGTCGCCATCATCATGGACGGCAACGGGCGCTGGGCCCAGGGGCGCGGCCTGCCGCGCGTGGAGGGGCATCGGGCCGGCATCCACGCGGTGCGGGAGGCGGTCGAGGGGGCTGCCCGGCTCGAGCTCGAGGCGTTGACCCTGTACGCCTTTTCCACCGAGAACTGGAAACGCCCGCGCTGGGAAATCCGCGCCTTGATGGCACTGCTCAAGGAGTACCTGCAGAAGGAACTGAACGCCCTGGTAGATAACAACATTCGCTTCCGGCCGATCGGCCGAATCCACGAACTCGAGACGGATATTCAGCGCGGCCTCGAGCGGGCAGTGGCAGCGACCGCCGGCAACACCGGTTTACTCTTCCAGATCGCCCTCAACTACTCGGGCCGCGCCGAGCTCGTCGACCTCGCCCGGCGGATTGCCGAACGAGCCGCCGCGGGCGCCCTTTCCCCCCAGGAGATCGATGAGCAGTGGGTGGCCTCCCACCTGGAGACGGCCGGCTGCCCCGATCCAGATCTCCTCATTCGAACCTCGGGCGAGCTGCGCGTGTCCAACTTTCTGCTGTGGCAGATCGCCTACACCGAGCTTTACATCACTCCCGTGTTATGGCCCGATTTCACCGCCCTGCACCTGGTCCGGGCGGTGGCCGATTTCGTGCGCCGCGAGCGGCGCTTCGGCGGGGTGGTGGAACCCAGCCCCGGCAACGCTGAGGACGAGCCCGAGGAGGCCTGATGGGCCAGCGTGAGGCGACGGCGATCGCGCTCCTCCCCCTGGTCCTGGCTGGCATCGTGTGGCTTCCACCCTGGGTGTATCTGGCTGCGGTGGCCATCGTCACCCTCCTGGCGTGCTGGGAATTGCTGGAGCTGCTGCGGCTGACGAGGCGACGGGCGGTGGCAGTGGCAATTGGGGTGGCTCTCGTCGTGACCCTGCCAGTGCTCTGGCACGTGGGCCTGACCGCCGCCGGACCCGCGCTGGCGGCGATCGTCTTGGCGCTCCCACTGGTCGTCCTCCTCACCGGCCATCCCACGGAGGGAGCGGCGGCGACCATCACCGGCGCCGTCTTCGCGGCGGTCTTCTTCACCGTCACGGGGGGAGCCATGGGCTACCTGCGCCTGGCCCTGGGCGACGCGGTGGGGTGGAAGGTGGTGCTGCTGCACTGCCTGACCATCTGGGCCGGGGATTCGGGCGCCTATTACCTGGGGAGCCGCTTCGGTCGGCATCGCCTCGCGCCGGTGGTCAGCCCGAAGAAGTCCTGGGAAGGAGTGGCGGGCGGTACGGCGGCGACCTTTTTCGCGGTGTGGGTGTGCCGGACCTTGTTTTTCGCCGAGCTGCCCCTCGCCGCCGCCGTGAGCCTGGCCATCCTCCTGAGCATCCTGGCGCCCCTGGGTGACCTGGTGGAGTCGCTCCTCAAACGCGACGCCGGGGTCAAGGACTCCTCCGCCTTGATCCCCGGTCACGGCGGCTTCCTCGACCGCACCGACTCGCTCTTCTTTGCCGCCCCCTTCACCCTCGCGCTGCTACTGGGCTTCGGACTCGCCGCGTGAAACACCTGGCGGTTCTCGGCTCCACTGGCTCCATTGGACGGGCCACTCTGGAGGTGGTGGAGCGCTTCCCCGACCGCTTCCGCATCGTGGCGCTGGCCGCGGGTCGCAACGTGGAGTTGCTCTACCAACAAGCAATCCGACACCACCCCACCCTGATGGCGGTCGCGCGGCCGGAGGACGCTCGCCGGCTTGCCAGGGAATTGCCTGGGATCACGGTTCTGGCCGGCGAGGAGGGGCGAATTGCCGTGGCCACCGCCCCCCAGGCCAGCACGGTCGTCGCCGCGTTCGTGGGGGCCCTGGGGCTCGTGCCCACCTGGCATGCCCTCGGACAAGGCCGGGAAGTTCTTCTCGCCAACAAGGAAACGCTGGTGATCGCCGGCGACCTGGTCATGGCGCAGGCAGCGGCCAACCGCGCCGCGATCCTCCCCATCGACTCGGAGCACAACGCCCTGCACCAGGCCCTGCGGGTCGGCCCTGCGCAAAGCGTCCGCCGTCTCATCCTGACTGCTTCCGGGGGGCCCCTCCGAACCTGGCCCCGGGACCGGCTCGCCGAAGTCACCGTCGAACAGGCCCTCGCGCACCCTACCTGGCGCATGGGCGCCAAGATCACCATCGACTCGGCGACGATGATGAACAAGGGGCTTGAGATCATCGAGGCGCATCACCTCTTCGGCGTCGCCGAGGACCGCATCGACGTGCTCATCCACCCCGAGAGCCGCGTGCACTCGCTGGTTGAATACGAAGACGGCACCCTCATCGCGCAGCTGTCGGTCAACGACATGCGCTTCCCCATCCTCTACGCCCTCGCCTACCCCGACAGGCTGCCATCCCCCTTTGGAACCCTCGATCTCAGCGCCGTGGGAGCCCTGCACTTCGAGGCGGCCGACGAACAGCGCTTCCCCTGCCTGGCCATGGCCCGGGCTGCCCTGCGGCGGGGAGGCAGCGCACCGGCGACAATGAACGCTGCCAATGAGGTGGCAGTGGCGGCGTTCCTGCGCGGCGAGCTCCCCTTCCTCGGCATCGAGGCGGTGATCGCCGCGACCCTGGAGCGCGATGCCTGCGTGCCTGCCCAGATCACGTCCCTGGAGGACGTGCTGGAAGCGGACGCGCGGGGGCGTGCCTGGGCCGGCGAGGAGGCGGCGAAATATGCCAGCGCAAGGTAAAGTTTTAACCGGGGTGGACTGGGGAGCGGGATGTTACTGAACCTTTTCGCCTTGATCATCGTTCTCGGAGTCTTGATCCTTCTCCATGAGGGTGGGCACTTTCTCGCCGCCCGGGCGGTGGGAGCGCCCGTGAGCGTTTTCTCCTTCGGCTTCGGCAAGCGCCTGTTCGGGATCCGGCGACGGGGCACGGATTTCCGGGTGTCACTCATCCCCCTCGGCGGCTACGTGCGGATCGAGGGTCTCGGGCCGGACGAGTCGGATGTGGTGGGCGCGGAGAGATCGGCAACTCCTCTGCTGGCCCGCTGGCGCCGCGCCCTCATTCTGGTTGCCGGGCCACTGGCCAACGTGCTCGGTGCCATTGCGTTCCTCGCCGCATCCTACATGGTAGGAGTGCCGGTGCCGGCGTGGCACCAGGAGCCGCCGGTGATTGCCTGGGTCGACCCCGGCTCGCCCGCCGCCGCGGCCGGCCTCACCCCCGGGGATGTGGTGCTGGCGGTGGATGGCCGGCCCATCGCCACCTGGCGGCAGCTGGAGCAGGCCACCGTTGCGGCCGCCAATCGGCCGCTCAAGGTCACCTTTCGTCGCGATGGAGCAACCCGGGAGGTGACCCTCACCCCCCGCAGCGAGACTCGCTACGAGTTGGGGTACGCCGGGCTGGCACCGCCCCTGCCGGCCCAGGTCGAAGGAGTTCTTCCCGGCAGCCCCGCCCAGAAGGCCGGGCTTGCCGCCGGCGACATCATCGTGGCGGTCGATGGGCACCCCGTCGAGCACTTCTATCACCTGGTCAAGTTGATCAGCGAGCGGCCGGGACGTCAGGTCACCATCACCGTGCAGCGCCAGTCGGAGATCCTCTCCATCACAGCCACCACCCGGGATGAGGCGGGGCGCGGCATGCTCGGCATCCCGGCCCCCAACCCCACCGTCCTTCGACAATTCGGTGCGGCCGCGGCCGTGGTGGAAGCGGTGCGCGAGTGCCGGCGCATGACGCGGGAAACCTTCAACGTCATCGGCCGCATGCTGACGGGGCGGTCTTCCCTTCGGCAAATGTCAGGACCCATCGATATTGCTCGCTTTTCCGGCGCCGCGGCGCGCAGTGGCGCCATCTCGCTGGTCCGGCTCTTGGGCGTCATTTCCTTGCAGCTGGCCATCTTCAACCTGCTGCCCATTCCCGTTCTGGACGGCGGTCACCTGGCCGTGATCGGCATCGAGGCCGTTGCCCGCCGAGACCTCCCAGACAAGCTCAAGGAGCGCATCCTCAACGTGGGATTCTGGTTGATCATCGCGCTCGTGGTCGTGGTGCTGTTCAACGATGTGGTAAAGAATCTTTAGGATTCGGGGGGTCCGCGCGCCCCCCACCCCCCCTCCGCG
>JABRVY010000404.1:0-6539 GCA_039961755.1 Acidobacteriota bacterium
GGTGATGGCGCTGCAGACGGCCTACGCCCTGGCCGCCTTCGGCGCCAGCTCGCGCACCATGGACAGGCCCACCACCTCCCCCACGTACAGCTTGGCGCCGAAGGCGGCCAGGGCGTAGGCCGTCTGCAGCGCCATCACCATCCCGGTGAAGAACGCGATGGTCGCCGCCAGCTTCCATGAGTCGACGACCAGCGCCTCGAACTGCCGCAGCCCTTCGCGCCCCTGGAAGGGTGGTGTGACCATCCGGCCGAGCGTCGCCAGCGCCAGCGAGGTCACCCCGCCCAGGTGGCGCACCCGCCGCCAGGTGAGGTCGTAGAAGCGGGAGGCGAGATCCATTCTTCATGGTACCAGCGCTCCGTCCGACGATTCCCCTTCGAAAGGCGTTGGTGCCCTCGCGCGGTTGGTATAGCATGGGACGATGCTCGAACCCGATTACCTGGTGTGCCTGGAGTGCGACACTCCGACGTACGTCTTCGAGTGGTCCGGCGGGGTGGTGCTGGAGGCGACCTGCCCGGCCTGCGGAAACGACGATCCCACCCTGTTTTGCACCGAGGACGAGCTGGAAGAGATGAGCGCAGGGCCTGACGAGGAGGCGGACGAGGACGATGTGGAGTGAGGGCCCGGCGCTGCGCACCCTCAACGGCCCCCGCTTCGCGCGGGCCCTGCGGGCCGGCGCCCTGGCGGTGGTGCGCGAGCAGGAGACCCTCAACCGCATCAACGTCTTCCCCGTCGCCGACGCCGACACCGGCGCCAACCTGGCGGCCACCCTGCGGGCCGCCGCGGCGGCCCTCGCCCCCACCCGCACCCTCACCGTCGGCCAGACCATTCGCCTGGCCGCCGACGCCGCCCTGGAGGGGGCGCGCGGCAACTCGGGGGCGATCTTCGCCCAGTTCCTCCATGGCCTGGCCGAATCGGTGGGCGGCGCGGTGCAGGTGGGGATCAAGGAGTTCGTCGCCGCCGCCCGTCGCGGCGCCGACAGCGCCCGCGATGCCCTGGCGCAACCCGTGGACGGCACCATCCTTTCGGTGCTCAAGGCGTGGGCGGTGGCCCTCGAGGAGCACGCCCGCTCGGCGAGGGGGTTCCCCGAGCTTTTGGCGCGCGCCCTGGAGCGGGCGCGCCTCGCCCTGGCCGACACCCCCCGCCAGCTCAAGGTGCTGGCCGTCAACAACGTCGTCGACGCCGGTGCGCAGGGGTTCGTGTACTTCCTGGAGGGCATTTCCGGCATCTTCGCCGACCGGCGCGCCGCGTCGTGGCTGCGAACCGGGCTGTCGGCCCAGGCGGAGGCGACGCCCTTTGCGGCCGCGCACGCCCAGGCCAGCTTCGCCTACCGCTACTGCGCGGAGGCCCTCCTGGAGGGCAGGAGCCTCGACCGCAAGCGCCTCGCCGAGATCCTGCGGCCCTTCGGCGACAGCCTGGTGCTGGCCGGCGGCGGTTCGCGCCTGCGCGTCCACATCCACACCAACGAGCCGCTGCGGCTGTTTTCCACCCTGGCCGGATTCGCCTCCGTCGCCCGCACCAAGATCGACGACATGGTCCTGCAGCAGCTCCAGGCCCGCCAGTCGTCCATCGCCCTGGTCACCGACTCCTCCTGCGATCTCCCGGAAACTACCTGCCACGCCCTCCAGCTCGTCCGCGTCCCCCTGTCCATCACCTTCGGAGACGAGGCGTTCACCGATGGCGTGGACATCACCCCCGCCCAGTTCTACCGCAAGCTGGCGACCAGCCCGGCCAGTCCACGCACCTCCCAGCCGGCGGTCGGGGAGTTCCGGCGGATCTACCGGGCCCTGCTGGAAACCCACGAGTCGATCCTGTCGGTGCACCTCTCCGCCGGACTTTCGGGGACGTACCAGGCGGCCCTGGCCGCCAGCCGCGAGGTCGATCCCCGTCGCATCCGCGTCGTGGACAGCAAGCAGCTGTCCGTCACCCTGGGCCTGGTGGTGGAGGCGGCAGGCGAGGCCCGCCGCCAGGGGGCGAACCTCGAAGAGGTCGCCGCTGCCACCGAGCGGGCGGCGGCGGCCACCAGGCTCTTCGCCACCTTCCCCTCCCTCGAGACCGTCGTCCGCGGAGGGCGAGTCCCTCCCGCCATGGCTCGCCTGGCGAGCGTGCTCCGCCTCAAGCCGATCCTTTCCCTGGACCATCGGGGGGTGGCCGAGAAGGCCGGGGTGGCCGTCGGCTTTTCCGCCGCCTTGCGGCGAATTGCCGATCGCGCCGCCCGCCACGCGCGTGGCGCGCGGGCGCGCGTGCTGGTGGCCCACGCCAACGCCGTGGGCGCCGCCGAAGCCGTGGCCGAACGGCTGATGCGCCGGCTGGGCGCGGAGGACATTGCCATCGTCGATCTCGCCCCCGTCCTCGCCGCCCACACCGGCCCGGGGGCGGTAGGGGTGGCGGTGCGTCGCGTGGAGGACTGAGGGAAGCGGGGAATGGCCATCTTGCGTCGGCTGGCGCGCCTCGCTAGAGTCGGCCTGCGGTAGGAAGGTGAGCGACGGAGGGAGTGATGGCGAAACCCGACTACATCATTTGCCTGGAGTGTGAGTCCGAGGTCGACGAGTTCACCTGGCGGGACGGCGAGATTCGCCGGGCGGCCTGCGATGTGTGTGGAAACAACGACCCTGACGCCTTTGCCCTGCCCGAGGACTTCGAGCAGGATTTCGAGGACGACGAGGGCGACGAGGATGAGGAGGAATACCTGGACGACCTCGAGGAGGACGAGGACGAGGAGGAGTAGTCAGACGTGCCGCCGGCTTTTCTATTCCCCGGCGGGCTCCAGTCGCAGCACTCCCCTCACCTCCCCGACCACCTCTCCGGGTGAGTTGTGGATGGGAGGATTCGCCCGGGCGTGAAGGAGTTCCCGCTCGCCCTTCGAAAGGACATCGAGGGAAACGAGGGCAGCGAGCACACCCGGCTCCCTTCCCCTCGCCTCTTCTCCGGCCCCATCCAGCACCTTCATGGCCAACGCCACCGCCCTGCCCCAGGGGGATCGCTGCCGGGGGATGCCCACCACGAAAAACCCTTCAGCCCCTTCCTTGGCCAGCAGCTGCGGGACAGCCTGCATGAGCTGGTACGGCAGGCGTTGCGACCCCGAGGTGAACCACGGGTGGGCAGTCATGGCTGCGATCACGCGGTGGGCCAGTTCTTCGCTCTCGGCCCGCTCCATCAGCGCCGCGGTCATGCGTGCAGCAGCGTACAGAGGTAGATAAAACGTGGGCACGCCGCAGCCGTCGACTCCGACTCCCGGAGCACTTCCCGCCAGCGCCGCAACTTCGGCTGTTATCATCTGTTGTAGCGGGTGCTCGGGCGCCGTATAGGAAGCCAACGGCCAGTCGTTGGCCCGACATGTCAAGAGCATGGCGGCGTGCTTGCCGGAGCAGTTGTTGTGCAGGGCCGTGGCCTGACGACCCGAACGGTGCAGCTGGCGCGCTGCCTCCCCATCCAGGGGCCAGGCGGCGCCGCAGCTCAGATCGTGCTCGCCCAGGCCGCCGCGGCTCAGCAGTCGACTCACGAGCTCGACGTGGCCCGGCTCGCCGCCGTGGGAGGCGGCGCAGAGGGCGAGCTCGGCCCCGGTGAGGGGCAGCACTCTTTCCAGGCCGGCCTTCAACATCGCCGCCAGCTGCACCGGTTTGGCCGCCGAGCGCAGATAGGTCGACAGGGAGGGATCCCCGGCGCGGGCGAGAAGCCTCCCCGAAGCATCGGCCACCGCCGCGGCCCCCAGGTGGACCGACTCGATGCGGCCCGAGCGCCACACCTGCGAGATCACCGCGAGCTTGGCAGCAACGGCACTCTGGTCCCGAATCTCATCCTCCACCGCGGCGCCGGCACCAGAAGCGTCTGGCGCCGCGAAGTGCGTTTCAGTGGTCGAGCCGGTGCGCGACCGTCACCGCGCGAACGCAGAGTTCCAGCTGACCAGCGGTGGGCCTGGCGTCGCGCAGGGCCAGGAGGAGCCAACAGGTCTCGGTGCACTTGACCGCCAGGACCTCCCCCGCCTCGTCCTCGAGGGCGATGGTCTCGAGTACTTTCGCTCGCCCCGAGGCACGGCTCAAGGTCGCCACCAGACTGGTGCTGGCCAGCACGTTTTCCACCTCGCCGCTGGCCGCCTCGACGACGCGGTCGGCGCCCTCGAGGCGAAGGACCGCCGCGCCGCGCGCCCCGGCCGTGCGCACGATCCACTCCAGGGTGACCGCCATGGCGCTGCCGCCCTCCCGACCCCAGCGGGCCAGCAGCCAGCTGATGCCGATGGTGTCTTCCGCGGCGGGCATCTCGTCGGTTGGGCTGAGCTGACGGCGCTTGCCCTCCCGCCTTTCCCGCCCTGGCCCCTCCCCCTCGTCCGAGCTGCTCCCCGCTGGCATCAGCTGGGCGAGCACCGAGGAAAACCGCACCAGGTCGCCGGCCTGGAGGGTCGCCTCCTTGACCCGCTGCCCCCCGACGAAGGTGCCATTCTTGCTGCCCAGATCGAGGACCGTTATGTTGCCCCGCCGCACGGTGAGCAGGGCGTGGCGGCGCGACACATCGGCCGCCGCCAGGCGAATCGCACACTCGGCCGCCGAACCCACCAGGACCTCTCCCGCAGGCGGGAGCTGGAAGCGCTTGCCGGATCCATCCAGGAGAATGAGTTCGCAACGCATGCCTACCTCGCTTCAGGGAAAGAGGCGGTCGGCGTTGGCAACGACCGAACCCAGGCGCGCCCGCGTGCGAAACCGCCGCGTGCTCGCCAGCTCCAGCAGTGAAGCGATCTTCTGCCTCCCCGAAGCATACAGCGCCGGGATCCCGGCCCGGATGAAGCGCCCGAAATCCTGATCATACGGGTAGTACCAAGGCGTGGCGCGGTCAGTACCAGAATCCCAGGTGACGTACTTGATGTTGCACAGCTCCAGCAAACCGTACCTGCCATGGGAGCGCCCGATGCCGCTCTCCCGCAGTCCGCCCCAGCTGCCGGTGACCTCGCCGAACGCCACCACGTGGTCGTTGACCGTGACTACCCCGGCCTCCAGCTCCCGCTGCAGGCGCAGCGCCGTGGCCCGGGAGCGCGTCCACACGGAGGCGGTGAGCCCGAAGCGGGAGGCGTTGGCGCGCCGCACCCCCTCCTCCAGGCTCGCCACCGGCACCATCGGCAACACCGGACCGAAGGTCTCCTCGGTCATGACGTCCATGTCGTCGCTGACGCCCACGAGCACCGTGGGCGGGTAGAAGTACCCGCTACCCGCGGGAAGGGCGCCGCCGGTCAGGGCCCTGGCACCCGCCGCCAACGCTGCCGACACCTGGCGATGGACCTCCTCCCGCTGCTCGGCGGTCGTCATGGGTCCGAGATCGGTGTCCTCGGCCAGGGGATCCCCCACCTTGAGCTGCTGCGTCAGCTCCACCACCCGCTGCAGGAGAGGCTCGAAAATCGACTGTTCCACGTACACCCGCTCGATGGAGGCGCAGGTCTGCCCGGAGTTCATGAAGGCTCCCCAGACCAGCCCCCGGGCGGTGCGCTCCAGGTGCGCGTCTGCCGCCACCACCGCCGCGTCCTTGCCCCCCAGCTCCAGCTGGCAGGGGGCCAGGCGGGCCGCGCAGCGCTGCGCCACCCGGCGGCCGATGGCGACCGAACCGGTGAACAGCACCTTGGCCACCCGGGGGTCGTCCACCAGAGCATCGGTGGCCCTGCCGGGCAGCACCACGGTGTTCAGCACCCCCGGCGGAAACCCCGCCCGCCGGGCCATCTCCGCCACCGCCAGGCCGGTCAAGGCGGTGGCGGAGGCCGGTTTGAACACCACCGTGTTGCCGGCCGCCAAGGCGGCGGCGATCTCGATCACCGGAATGGCCACCGGGTAGTTCCACGGGGCGATCACTGCAACCACCCCCAGGGGGTCGAAGCGATAGCCGGCCCGCCAGTGGGCAAAGAGGACTTGCCGTGGGCGCACCGGCTCGAAGCCCAGGAGCCTGTGCGCATGACGGGCCAGATAGGCGAGCGCGTCGCAGGCCGGAAACACGTCCACCAGCAGCACTTCCGCCACCGGCTTGCCGTTTTCTCGCGCCACCAGCCGGGCCAGCTCTTCGCGCTCGTCCACCATGATGGCCAGCCATCGGGCCAGCCATCGCTGGCGCTCGGCGAAGGGAGTCCGGGAGTACCCGGGGAAGGCCGCGCTCGCTGCCGCCACCGCCGCCCCGGCGCCGGCTGCGTCCAGCGGCCGGAGGGAGGCAAGCGCCTCACCGGTGGCGGGGCTACGGGCGGTCAGCAGCTCGGGGCCATCGGTATCGCGGTTGGCGATGATCGAGGCGGTCTGCATGGAGCCTCCCTCGGAGACAGCCTAACACCGCCGTCGCTCCTGCAGAAGTGGTCTCCGCCCCGCTGTCGACCCCTGCCAGTCCAGCGGCCCAACAACCAGCCCCCGACGAGCACCCGTGTCCCAGGGAGAAGCTCAGCCCGAAAACCGCGGTTGGGTTCGTGACGAGAGGCCGGAGGCGCCGATGATGGCGGGCGCACGCAGGGGCGAGGGCGCGAGCCGTACTCTCAAGCGTACGGCGCAGCGCCCGAGTCCCCGAGTACGCCCGCCAGCGCGGCG
>JABRVY010000405.1:0-4525 GCA_039961755.1 Acidobacteriota bacterium
TGACGCGGCACTGGAGCTCCTGGGGGTGCTGGGCAGCGCCCCGGAGGTGGTGGTGCGCTGGGCCGGCATGGCCAGGGCAGCGGGGTGCGACGGCGTGGTGTGCTCGGCCCAGGAGGCGGCGCTCCTGCGCCGGGAGCTGGGTGGAGATTTCGTCCTGCTGACCCCCGGCATCCGGCCCGCCGGCAGGGACGCCGGCGACCAGAAGCGGGTGGTCACGCCGGCGGCGGCCATCCTCGCCGGGGCCACCTATCTCGTCGTCGGCCGGCCCATCACCGCCGCCGCCGACCCCCTGGCCGCCGCCGAGGCCATCCTGGCCGAAATGTGCGTCGTTGACGGGGCGGGGGAGGCGTGAGCTTCCTCTGCGACACCCACACCCACACCGCCCGCTGCGGTCACGCCGGCGGTCGGGACGAGGAGTACATCGAGGGCGCCATCGCCCGGGGCCTCAACGCCGTTGCCGTCACCGACCACGTCCCCTTCTACTGGCTGCCCCCCGATCGGCACGACCCCACCCTGGCCATGGCGCCCGAGGAACTCCCCCGCTACGTGGAGGCAGTGCTCGCCCTAAAGGAGCGCTACCGCGGCCGCATCGAGGTGCTGCTGGGCCTGGAGGCCGACTACGTGGCCGGGCAGGAGGAGAGGCTGGCCCGTCTGCTGGAGAGCTACCCCTTCGACGTGGTACTGGGCTCGGTGCACTGGCTCGACGGGTGGTGGGTGGACGCGCCGTCATCCCTGCCTCGCTACCGCCTGGGAGCGGCCGAGGTGGAGCGGATCTGGGCCGAGTACGCCCGGACGGTGATCGCCGCGGCGGCCAGCGGCCTCTTCGACGTCCTGGCCCACCTGGACCTGCCCAAGAAGTTCGGCTTTCGCCCCAGCCTCCCCTTCGCCGGTGCGCAGGAGGAGGTCGTGGAAGCAGTGGCCGCCGCCGGGTGCGCGGTGGAGCTGTCCTCGGCGGGACGGCGCAAACCGGTGGGGGAGGACTACCCCTCGCCGGAGCTGCTGGCCGCCCTGACGGCGGCGGGAGTGCCGCTGGTGCTGTCCTCCGACGCCCACGCCCCCGCCGAGGTGGGGTGGGGGTTCGAGCAGCTCCTGGCCACCGCGCGGGCCGCCGGGGTGGACACGGCGGTGGTGTTTCGCCAGCGGCGGGCAACTGCTCTCGCGCTGCCCCCGGGTTGCTAGAATCGGCACCCCCGGACGACTCGGCCCCGGGGGGCAGAAAGGTACGATCGCCATGGCTTCCACTCACACCCGCGTGCTCATCCTGGGCTCGGGCCCGGCCGGGCTGACGGCGGCGCTGTACACGGCGCGCGCCGGCCTGGCTCCCATCGTGCTCGACGGCATGCAGCCG
Source organism: Acidobacteriota bacterium (assembly GCA_039961755.1). Lineage (GTDB taxonomy): Bacteria > Acidobacteriota > Thermoanaerobaculia > Thermoanaerobaculales > Thermoanaerobaculaceae > CALEVZ01. The sequence continues at coordinate 1,349 of JABRVY010000405.1, forward strand.
GGCGGGCAGCTCACCATCACCACCGAGGTGGAGAACTACCCCGGGTTTCCCGAGGGCATCCAGGGCCCCGAGCTGATGGCCCGCATGCGCCAGCAGGCGGAGCGCTTCGGCACCACCACGGTGTTCGCCCAGGCCACGGGGGTGGCGCTCGGGAGCTGGCCGTTCGCCGTCACCACCGATGGCGGCGACAGCTACACCTGCGACGCCCTGATCGTGGCCACCGGCGCCTCGGCCAAGTTGCTGGGGCTGCCGGCGGAACAGCACCTGATGGGCTACGGCGTGTCGGCGTGCGCCACCTGCGATGGCTTTTTCTTCCGGGGCAAGGAGGTGGTGGTGGTGGGAGGGGGGGACACCGCCATGGAGGAAGCCACCTTCCTGACCCGATTTGCCACCCGGGTGACCGTGGTGCACCGCCGGGGGGAGCTCCGCGCCTCCCGGATCATGCAGCAGCGGGCGCTGCGCAACGAGAAGATTGCCTTTCGTTTCCACGCTGTGGTGGTGGACATCCTGGGCTCGCGGGAGGGGGGGGTGAACGCGGTGGTGCTGGAGGATACCCGCACCGGCGAGCGCTCCACCTTCCCCACCCAGGGGGTGTTCCTGGCCATCGGGCACCGCCCCAACACCGCCCTCTTCGCCGGGCAGCTGGAGATGGACGAGGGCGGCTACCTGCGCACCGCGGCAGATTCAACCCGCACCTCCCGGGAGGGCGTCTTCGCCTGCGGAGATGTCCAGGACCACGTGTTTCGTCAGGCCGTCACGGCGGCAGGCAGCGGCTGCATGGCGGCCATCGAGGCGGAACGCTGGCTCGCCGAGCGCGAGGGGTAAAGGTGGAATACCTTCCCCCCGACCCGGGTTGTCTTGGCGGGTCGGTCTGACCCGAAGGGAGGCGTGTAGGCATGATCGAGATCACTGAGCGGGCGGTGGAAAAGGTGCGTTACTACGCCGGCACCATGCCCGAGGCGGAGGGCAAGGAGCTCCGCATCTTCGTGCAGGGGGGAGGGTGCTCCGGCTTTCAGTACGGCTTCACCTTCGACGATCACCAGGAGGGGGACACGGTGGTCGAGGCGGGAGGGGTGAAGGTGCTGGTGGACCCCATGTCGCTGCCGTACCTCACCGGCGCGAAGGTGGATTTCGTCGAGGACATGCGCGGTTCCGGCTTCGTCGTCGACAACCCCAACGCCTCGCGCTCCTGCGGCTGCGGGCACTCCTTCTCGGTGGATTGAGGTGGCCATCTTTGCCGCCCTGGACGGCCGGCGGCGCCCGGTGGTGCGCATGGGGCACCCGGTGCTGCGACAGCGCGCCGAGGAGGTGCCGCCGAGCCGTTTCGGCACCCGGGCGCTGCGGGACCTGGGGCGCGATCTGGTGCGCACCATGCACGAAGAAAACGGGGCGGGACTGGCGGCGCCGCAAATTGCGGCGCCGCTGCGCGTCTTCGCCTACCAGGTGCCGGCCGAAAAGGGCCAGAGCGCCGTCCCCCCCACCGTGCTGGTCAACCCCGTGCTGACCCTGGAGGGGGAGGCCAGCGAGCTGGGATGGGAGCGGTGCCTGTCCATCCCGGGGTTGCGGGGCCTGGTGCCCCGTCACCCGCGTCTGGTGGTACGCGCCTTCGATGTGGAGGGCGCACCGCTGGAGATCGTCGCGGAAGGATTCCACGCCCGCGTCATCCAGCACGAGTTCGACCACCTGGACGGGGTGCTGTTCCTCGACCGCATGCGGGACCTGCGGGCGCTGTACTACGAGGACGAATGGGAGGAGTTCGCCCTCCGCAAGGATCTCCCCGTCGAGGAGTGATGCTCCCCCAACCGGGCGTCAGGCCCCCCTGGCCGACGCCGTGATGGTCTCCAGCCCATGGCCGTGGGGGCCGGTCTCCCGGCGGCGCAGCAGCACGGCAAACAGCAGGGCGAGAAACCCGAACAGGGAGAAGATCCACATCCCGGGGGCATAGCCCGCGGGGTTGGTGGCGCTGGCGGCGAAGGCGTCGTTGGTGCGACCGATGACCCAGTTCATCCCCGCCACCCCGACCTGCTGGACCAGCGTCATCAGCGCGTAGGCAGTACCCAGGCGCCGCTCCTCCACCACGTAGGCCACCGCCGGCCACATCACCGCGGGAATGAGCGAGAACGCCACCCCCATCATGGCCACCGGCACGCCCAGGGGGAGCAGCTGATAGGCCATCAGGAGGTAGACCGGCATCAGCAGCAGGGCACCGAACATCATGAACAACGAGCGCTTGCCCACCTTGTCCACGAGCAGGCCGAACAGCGGCGTGGCCACCATGGCGGAGAGGGGCAGCACGCTGTTGTAGCGGCCGGCTGCCTCGCGGGTGAGTTCGAACGCCTCGATGAAGAACTTGATGGCAAAGGAGCGGAAAGGGAAGATGGCGGAGTAGAAGGTCACGCACAACCCCACCACCAGCCAGAAGGACAGGTTGAAGCGGAACACGTCGGCCAGCACCAGGCGGTCGGTGGCGCCGGCGCGCCCCAGCCCCCAGCGGCGGCGGGCGTGCCCCTCCAGCATGCCGTAGACGAGCGGGGCAAGCAGGCACAGGGCGCTGATGGCGGCGGCGATGACCAGCGGCCCGTGCCAGTCCTTGTAGGCGAAGCGGGCCCAGGTGGGCGACCAGTCGGCCGACACCGAGCCCAGCCGGGCAACCGTCAGATTGATTCCGAAGGCGAAGGACAGCTCCTTGCCTTTGAACCACTTGGCGAGAGCGGTCGTGATCGCCACGATGAGCGGCTCGGAGCCCAGCCCCAGCAGGAAGCGGGCCACCAGCATGACGTGAAACGACTCGGTGGCGGCGTTGAGGCCGGCGGCGACCACGCAGATGGCGCCGAAGAGAATGGTAGATCGGACGGTGCCGAAGCGATCGACGATGATGCCGCCCAGCAGCAAGACGATGACCGCGGCAATGCTGTAGGCGGTGTACAGGGCGCCGATGTTCTCGTCGGAAAAGGCCAGGGACGACTTGAGCAGATCGGCGATCGGCGCGATGGAATCGTAGACGTAGTAGTTGCCGTACATGGCCAGGGAAATGACGACCAGGACGAGCCAGCGGTACCCCCGGGGGGGCTCGACGGGCGAGGTGACGGCGGGCGGGAGCGAGGTCATGGCGCGGTCTCCGAGGGGCGGATGGTAGCAGAGGGCGGCGGGCCGGCGACCACCAGGCGAATCCCCACC